>JANOVQ010000539.1:0-12077 GCA_031417495.1 Pseudomonadota bacterium
TTTCATGCGCTGGCGGTTGGCGGGGCTAATCCTCTCCACGGCGATAAATCTCGCCGCGATTGTCTCGCTATTTGTGCAAGGCCTGAATCTCAGCATCGAATTTACCGGCGGCACTGTGGTGGAACTGGCCTACAGCCAGCCCGCCGACCTGAACGGCATCCGCAAAATCCTAAAAACCTCCGAGTTCGGCGGCGGTATCGTGCAGAATTTCGGTGGTGTGAATAATGTGCTGCTGCGCTTGCCACCGAGCGGCAATATCGCGAGTTCCGAAGCGGCGGGCGCGGATATGGGTTTGCGCCTGGGTAAGCTATTGCCGGACGCTCAAATCGAGCGCGTTGAATTTGTCGGACCACAAGTGGGGGACGAACTGGCCGAAGATGCTGTCATCGCCTCGCTCGTCGCAATGGGCGGCATCCTGCTCTACGTGATGCTGCGCTTTACCTTCAAGTTCGCGGTGGGCGCGATTGTCGCCACCACCCACGACATCATGGTGATCCTGGGGATTTTTTCGCTGTCCCGGATGGAGTTTGATTTGACGGCGCTTGCGGCCGTGCTCGCGATCATGGGGTACTCGTTGAACGATACCATCGTGGTGTTTGATCGGATTCGCGAGAATTTCCGCGCGATGCGTAAGGCCAGCCCGGTTGAAGTGATGAATCTGTCCTTGAATCAAACCTTGTCGCGCACGATTAACACCAGTTTAGTGACCTTGTTCAGCGTGCTTGCGCTGTATTTCCTGGGGGGCGAAATTATTCGCAGTTTTTCGCTCGCACTCATCATCGGCATTGTGGTGGGCACCTATTCCTCGATTTATGTGGCGAGCGCAATGGTGCTCGCACTCGGCGCGACGCGCCAGGAGTTACTGCCGATTCAGAAGGAAGGCGCCGAACTCGATAGTCGACCATAAGGTTTGCAGTCGCCTGCAACGACGGCGGTAACCGCCTGCGGTAGTTGTTCAACAAACGTATGAGTCGCGCCCTCCGCATGAAAATTGTCGCTGACGACAACATCCCGGGAATCCACCAGTGGTGCGGCAGTCTGGGGACCATCGAACTGGTGGAGGGACGCAAGCTTCATCGCGCGCAATTACGCACCGCCGAGGTCCTGTTGGTGCGCTCAGTCACCGCAGTGAACGCAGCCTTGCTTGAAGGTACGCCGGTGCGTTTCGTCGGCACCGCCACGTCCGGCGTCGATCACATTGATGCGGAGTATCTCGCAGCGCGTGGCATCCAGTTCGCTGCAGCCTTTGGCTGTAACGCGGCGGCGGTTGCCGAATACGTCCTGGCGTGTTGTTTGACGTACGCGGCTGAGCGACACACTCCACTCGCGGAATTAACCGTGGGCGTGGTTGGCTATGGCCACGCTGGAACTGCGGTGGTACGCCTGCTCTCGAGGTTAGGTGTGCGCTGCCTGCTCAACGATCCGCCGCGCGCAGCGAAGGCGTCCGCGCAGTCGTATCTTCCACTGGCCGAAGTGCTGCGTGCTGATATCGTGACCTTGCATGTGCCGTTGACCAACGCGGGTCCACACCCGACGCAGAACTTGTTTGGCGCCGAGCAATTTTCTGCGCTGACTTCCCACGCCTTGGTGATTAACGCTGCGCGAGGTGGCGTGCTGGTCGAAGGCGCTTGGGCTAACCCAGAGCGCAAGCAGCGGCGCCTGGCTCTCGATTGTTGGCTTGGTGAGCCGCAGATTGATTTAGCGTTGTGTGATCGTTGCTGGGTGGCCAGCCCGCATATTGCCGGGCACACCATCGATGCGCGTTGGCGCGCCACTGAAATGCTGGCGCGACAATTGGCCAATTTTATTGGACTCCCCATCATCAACAATGGTGAACCGTTGCCAGGTGTGCCACACGTAATTTCGGCGGATGAGGCGCGCGATCCGATCCAGGCGCTGGTCTTTGCCGCCGTCGATCCGAGAATTTATACCTTGGCGATGCGGGCACGTCCGACGTCGCAGGTGGGCGAGGCTAGCCTGTACTTTGATCACGTTCGGCGCCAGCTCGGTGCGCGGCGGGAGTTTTCTGCGTATACGGTGATGGGCGCCACTTTGACCCTTACGCAAAGGGAGCTTGTCGCAGCCCTGGGCTTCAACCTTGCTGCGTGATAGAAGGACGACATGAAACCCCTCGTGATTGGTACCCCAGGTCACGCGAACGCGACGCGCTTGATGTTGCTCGGCGCTGGTGAACTTGGCAAAGAAGTGGCGCTTGAGGCGCAGCGTTTCGGCTTGGAAGTGATTGCGGTCGATCGTTACGCCAGCGCGCCAGCCATGCAGGTCGCGCACCGTTCACATGTGATCAATATGCTCGATGGCGATGCACTGGAGGCGGTGATCAGAGCCGAGCGGCCAGCGTACATCCTGCCCGAGGTTGAGGCCATTGCCACCACTCGCCTGGTCGAACTCGAAGCACAGCACTTCGCGGTCACGCCGACCGCGCGTGCGGTGATGTTGACCATGGATCGCGCAGGGATTCGCCGCCTCGCGGCTGAGGAGTTAGGGTTGCCCACCTCACCCTATCGGTTCGCCGAATCGGCCGCCGAATGCGTGGCGGCGGTGGCGGCCCTCGGCACCCCATGCATGATTAAACCGGTGATGAGTTCTTCAGGAAAGGGGCAAACCCTCATCCGTGAGTCCGCAGAAATCCAGGCCGCGTGGCAATCTGCGATCACCGGTGGCCGCGCGGGATCGTCCCGCGTGATCGTCGAGGGCTTGGTTGAGTTTGACTACGAAATTACGTTATTGACTGTGCGCCACGCGCAGGGCACGAGTTTTTGCGCGCCGATTGGTCATCTGCAAATTGACGGGGATTACCGGGAATCTTGGCAACCACAACCGATGAGTCAGCTCGCGCGTGAGCGCAGCAAGGCAATCGCACGCCAAGTGACAGATGCTTTAGGTGGCTGGGGCTTGTTCGGCGTAGAGTTGTTTGTACGCGGCGATGAGGTGTTGTTCAGTGAGGTCTCGCCAAGGCCGCACGATACCGGTATGGTCACCCTGATCTCGCAAGATTACTCACAGTTCGCGTTACACGTACGTGCAGTCCTGGGCTTGCCGCTGCCAGTGATCCGGCAAGCCGGTCCGGCCGCTTCGGTGGCCGTGCTGGGGAGTGGCATCGGCCGGCAAATCAGCTACCGCGGTGTGGCCGAAGCCTTGGCCGAACCGGCCACGGATTTACGCGTCTTTGGCAAGCCTGAGGTGAATGGCAAACGTCGCCTGGGGGTTGCGCTCGCGCGCGCGGATTCGCTTACTGAGGCCCGCGCAAAGGCGCGGCGTGTGGCCGCCGCGTTGACGATCACGATCACGTCTTGATTTCATCAACAAACTTACTGGAGGAATGAACCATGCGAATGATGCATACGATGTTGCGGGTGACTAATCTTGATCGCGCCTTGCAGTTTTACTGTGAGGTACTCGGCATGAAATTGATTCGCCGCAATGACTACGCGGAAGGGCGGTTTACCTTAGCTTTTGTAGGGTATGGCGATGAACGCGCGACCACCGTCCTTGAATTGACGCATAACTGGGATACCGAGAGTTACGCGATGGGTGCTGCGTATGGCCATATCGCGATTGGGGTGGAAGACGTTTACGCCACCTGTGAGTCGATTCGTGCACGTGGCGGCAAGATTGTGCGCGAGGCGGGTCCAATGAAGGGTGGCAAGACGGTACTCGCGTTCGTCGAAGATCCCGACGGCTACAAAGTGGAGATTCTGCAGGACGAACCGAATCCTGGTTGATCAGTCCGAGAGGGGTACGGGCGGGCGCCAGCTTTGTGCTAGATTAGCGCCCGAACCCGCCTCGGTATAACGCTGCGCGCGTACCGGCGCCAGACATTCCGAATCACGACCAACCTTGCTTGCAGAGGACCTTGCAATGAAGCGATTTTTCTTGACCACAGCGGCTTGTGCCGTGCTCCTGATCAACAACGTGGCAGCGGCACAGGAAGTGGCGCCGATGGAGACCGTGCGGCACACCACTGACGAAGTGATCGCGCGCGTCAAAGACGAAAAAGACGCCCTGCGTGCCGAACCTGCGAAGATGTATGGCCTGGTGTCGGAAATGATCTTTCCGCATTTCGATTTCAATGTGATGTCGCAGTTTGTGTTGGGCGAACAGTGGAAGATGGCGGAAGAAGCCAAACGAGCCGCGTTTGTGGAGCAGTTTCGTAAGCTGCTGGTGAGGACCTATGCCGCCGCGTTGCTTGAGTATTCGGATCAATCGATCAGCTATGCAGACACTTCACCGCAGGCGGCAAGTGCCAGGACCGCAACTGTTCGCCAGGATATTTCTCAGTCGAGCGGAACTGCCTTGCCGGTGGTTTACCGACTCCACAACAAAACAGGCGACTGGAAGGTGTTTGACGTGGCGGTCGATGGGGTGAGCCTTGTTAAGACTTATCGCTCTTCCTTCACGTCCATCCTCAAGGACGGCGGGATCGATAAATTAATTGCCACTCTGGTGACCAAGAATCAGGAAATCGGCCAGTGACGAGGAGCGAAAATCGCGCCTATGACTAACGAAGAAATCACCGCCATGATCGAGAATGGTCTCGCCAACTCGCGGGTCTATGTAAGCGGTGATGGCGTGCACTTTACCGCTAAGGTCATCACTGATGCGTTCGCGGGTATGCCACTTATCAAGCAGCACCGCATGGTTTATGGGGCGCTAGGTGACAGCATGCAGAATGCGATTCACGCGCTATCGATTCAAACCTACACCGTGGACGAGTGGGAACGGCAAAAAGTCTTTCAAACCCTTTGATCGCCTAAACGATGGACAAACTCATTATTCAGGGCGGACCGAGGTTACAAGGGGAAATCCGAATTTCCGGTGCTAAAAACGCCGCGTTACCGATCCTTGCCGCGACCTTGCTTGCGGACACGCCGATGACGATCAGGAATGTGCCACATCTGCACGACATCACGACCACCATGGAGTTGCTCGGGCGGATGGGGCTCGAGCTGACGGTGGATGAAAAAATGAACATCCAAGTCGATTGCAGCACCATCCGCGAGTTTTTCGCACCTTATGAGCTGGTGCGTACGATGCGGGCGTCGATTCTGGTGTTGGGACCGTTGCTTGCGCGTTTTGGGCGCGCTGATGTGTCGTTGCCGGGGGGTTGTGCCATCGGCAGTCGGCCAGTCAATCTGCATTTGCAGGGACTCACTGCGATGGGCGCGGACCTCACCGTCGATGGCGGGTACATTCGGGCGACTGCGAAGCGGTTGCGCGGGGTGGATTTGGTGATGGATCTGGTGACTGTCACCGGGACTGAGAACCTGATGATGGCGGCGACCTTGGCCAAGGGTGTCACGGTGATTCGCAATGCTGCGCGCGAGCCAGAAGTGGTCGATCTCGCTAATTGTCTAATCAAGATGGGCGCTAAAATCGAGGGGGCGGGAACAGATACCGTGCGGATTGAGGGAGTCGATTCGTTATCCGGCACGCATTACGAAATTCTTCCTGATCGCATCGAAACCGGAACCTATTTAGTGGCAGCAGCCATGACCGGCGGTCAGGTAAAACTCAAAAATACGCGCCCGGATTTGCTGGAAGCTGTGCTGGCCAAACTTACCGAGGCCGGGGCCGAGATCACAGCGGGTGATTCCTGGATAGAGCTGCGAATGCACGGCCGGCGGCCGCGCGCGGTTAGTCTGCATACTTCGCCCTATCCCGGTTTTCCGACCGATATGCAGGCACAGTTTACCGCATTGAATTGTATGGCCGAAGGCACAGGCGTGATCACCGAGTCGGTGTTTGAGAACCGCTTTATGCATGTGCAGGAACTGCAGCGCATGGGTGCGCAGGTGCGCATTGAAGGCAATACCGCGATTACGACCGGCGTGCCGCGCCTGAAGAGCGCGCCATTGATGGCGACCGATTTGCGTGCCTCAGCCAGTTTGGTCTTGGCGGGTTTGGTCGCGGAGGGCGAAACCGAAGTGGCTCGGATTTATCACATTGATCGCGGTTACGAGACGATCGAGGAGAAACTTAGCAACTTGGGCGCGCAGATTCGCCGCATTCCGAGTTGAGCTGAACGGCAACGCGCGATGAGCGACGTGCAGCTAACCTTGGCCTTGGCTAAAGGCCGTATCCTCGAGCAAGCACTGCCGCTACTCGCTGCCGCCGGAATCACCCCCACCGAAGATCTGGCGCGCACCCGTCGCCTGATTATCCCCACCTCTGATCCGCAGGTCCGAATGGTCATCGTGCGGGCGGCCGATGTGCCGACCTACGTGGAATACGGCGGCGCGGATTTTGGCGTGGTCGGTAAGGACACCTTGCTCGAATACGAAGGTGATGGTTTCTACGAACCCCTGGACTTGCAGATTGCGCTCTGTCGCCTGGTCGTGGCCAGCCGAGATTCTGCACTCGCCAGTCGTTCACGCCTGCGGGTTGCGACCAAATACCCCGCCGTCACGCGGCGGCACTTTGGGCAGAAAGGCGTGCAGATCGAAATCATCAAGTTGTATGGCTCAATGGAGCTCGCACCCTTAGTCGGTCTCGCAGATTGCATTGTGGATTTAGTGGACACCGGGAGCACCCTTAAGGCTAACGGCCTGCTCGAAATTGAACAGATATGCGCAATCAGCGCGCGCGTTATCGTCAACAAAGCGACCCTCAAGACGCAACACGCGGCGACTGTGCGCTTGCTCGAAAAACTCGCGCCACGCAGCCTGGGTTAAGTGCGCTGACGATTGCAGCGACCCATGATTAAGCACCTCGATTCAAGCCAGCCAGATTTTGCGGCAAGCCTGCGAGATCTGCTTGCGTGGTCTGACGAGCAAGCTAACCGCGTGCGGGAAGTGGTGCGGGACATCGTGAACGACGTGCGCGCGCGCGGCGATGACGCCCTGCTGGAATACACCAACCGGTTCGATCAGCGACAGGTAACCCAAGCGGCCGCGCTGGAGGTTAAGGATTTCCAGCATGCGCGATCCCGGATAGATTCAAAACTCGGCGCTGCGCTGGAGGCGGCGGCGATGCGGATTCGTGACTTTCACGGCCACCAGAAGCAGGAATCCTGGCGCTATGTGGATGTTGACGGCACCACGCTTGGCCAACGCCTGACACCGCTTGATCGCGCCGGCGTGTACGTGCCCGGCGGCAAGGCGGCGTATCCATCCTCGGTGCTCATGAACGTGATTCCGGCCCGCGTCGCTGGCGTTGAAGAAATCGTGATGGTAGTGCCTGCGCCGCATGGCGAGCTCGCGCCCAGCGTATTGGCGGCGGCTGCCATTGCGGGGGTTGATCGGGTCTTTTCAATCGGTGGCGCACAGGCGATCGCGGCGTTGGCCTACGGCACTGCGACTATTCCCGCCGTGGACAAAATTGTCGGACCAGGCAATAGCTATGTCGCGGCGGCCAAAGCCGCCGTGTTTGGCAAGGTTGGCATCGACATGATCGCCGGCCCTTCGGAGATTTTGATCATCTGCGATGGTCTGACTGATCCCCTTTGGATCGCGATGGATATGTTCGCCCAGGCGGAACACGATGAAGAGGCGCAGGCGATTCTCTTGACTCCCAACGCGGCCTTCCTGACCGCGGTCGAGGCCAGCATCGCGCAGCTTCTCCCGGGCATGGAGCGCGGCGCAATTATCGGCAAGGCGCTGGCCAATCGTGGTGCGTTGATAAAGGTCCGCGATTTGGCGGAGGCGGCGCTGCTCGCCAATCAGATTGCGCCAGAGCACCTTGAGTTGTCAGTCGCGGATCCCGAAGCACTGTTACCGCAGATTCGTCACGCCGGGGCCATTTTTATGGGGCGCCACACCCCCGAAGCGCTCGGCGATTATTGTGCGGGACCTAATCATGTATTGCCGACGGCGGGTACCGCGCGCTTTTCGTCGCCGCTCGGGGTGTACGATTTTCAGAAACGAAGCTCCCTCATCAGTTGCTCGGCGTCCAGCGCAGGCGTCCTCGCACCGGTTGCCGCAACGCTCGCGCGCAGCGAGGGTTTAACCGCGCATGCACGTTCCGCAGAATTGCGGTTTGACGCGCCCTGACCGCGCGCGATGCGCTGCTGTCTCGGCGGTTCGCGGACCCGCTTAGTGAGCACTCGAATGTCCTCGAATTAAGGGTGCTGAGACTGAATCCGACAGCAGATTTTTGATGCTATACTCGCGCCGAGTGCGGCCGCGCATTCATGTCGCACGGCGCTGATGCTGGTTGCCACAACCGCTGCGCGTCCGAGCCAGCGTCGGCGACTGTCAATGGAGCGGGCGGATAGCCAGGGCGATTGTTTCCAAGGACGACGAAGCCTGACCTACGAGCGAAAAAAGCGGAAATGTGGGAGACCCTGACGTTATGACTGATGACACCGTCGATACCCGCAGGCGCCGATTCCTAACAGGCACGGCAACTGTTTTGGGGGGCATCGGCGCGAGCTTCGCAGCCGTGCCATTTATCTCCTCATTTCAGCCCAGCGCGCGCGCGAAAGCGATTGGCGCGCCCGTCGAAGTAGATATCAGCAAGCTCGAACCTGGGCAGCGGATGGTCCAAAAGTGGCGCGGAAAGCCGGTGTGGATTGTTCGTCGTACACCTGAAATGGTGGCGGGGCTGAAGGGTTTTGAACCTGCCGTGCTGCGCGATCCCGACTCCGAGAAATCTGCGCAACCGACCTACGCCAAGAACGCGTGGCGTTCCGAAAAACCGGAATATCTGGTGTTGGTCGGGGTGTGCACACACCTCGGATGTTCGCCGTCGTTTGTCCCCGACGTCGATGCGCCAGGCGTTGGAACACCGTGGAAAGGGGGGTTTTTCTGCCCTTGTCACGGCTCAAAATTCGATCTCGCGGGCCGCGTTTACATGGGAGTTCCCGCGCCGGCCAACATGGAAGTCCCTCCTTACAAGTACCTTACTGAAACCCGCTTAATTATCGGAGTCGACCAGGAGCACGCGTCATGAACGCGATCGTTCGCCAACTTACCGGCCTCCGCGATTGGGTGGACGAACGCTTTCCGCTGATGAAACTGTGGAACGAGCACCTCGCACAATATTACGCGCCCAAGAATTTTAATTTTTGGTACTACTTCGGGGCGCTGTCGTTAGTGGTTTTTGTGATCCAGATCCTGACCGGGATCTGGCTCGTGATGAATTACAAACCCGACGCGACGATGGCCTTTGCCTCGGTCGAGTACATCATGCGCGATGTCGATTGGGGCTGGTTGATCCGCTATATGCACTCAACCGGCGCCTCGGCGTTTTTTATTGTGATTTATCTGCACATGTTCCGCGCATTGCTTTACGGCTCATTTAAAAAGCCACGCGAGTTGCTGTGGATTCTCGGCATGTTGCTTTACTTGAGCCTGATGGCTGAAGCGTTCATGGGCTACTTGCTACCCTGGGGGCAAATGTCGTTCTGGGGCGCGCAAGTCATTATTTCTCTGTTTGGGGCAATCCCTTTCGTGGGCGAAGCGCTGTCGACCATGATTCGCGGGGACTATGTAGTCTCAGATATCACCCTCAATCGCTTCTTCTCATTGCACGTGATTGCCTTGCCGCTGGCAATTGCCGGTTTGGTGCTTCTGCACATCATCGCGCTGCATGAGGTTGGCTCGAATAACCCCGATGGCATCGAAATCAAAAAACACAAGGATGCACACGGCAAGCCCCTGGATGGCATTCCGTTCCACCCGTACTACTCGGTGAAGGACTCAGTGGGCGTGGTGGTGTTCCTGATGCTGTTTTCGATCGTGGTGTTCTTTGCGCCTGAAATGGGGGGCTACTTTTTAGAGGCGAATAACTTCATTCCGGCCGACTCGCTGAAGACACCGCTGCACATCGCGCCAGTGTGGTATTTCACGCCTTTCTACTCAATCTTACGTGCGAACACCGTCAACTTCCTGTGGCTCGACGCGAAGCTGTGGGGCGTGATATTCATGGGCCTGGGCGTCATGATTTTATTTTTGCTGCCCTGGCTTGATCGCAGTCCCGTGAAGTCGATTCGCTATCGCGGCACCTTGTACAAGACCGCGCTCGGGATTTTCGTCGTCACTTTTCTAATTCTGGGATATCTTGGGGTGCAACCCATATCGCCTGGACGCACGGCGGTCGCACAGATCTGTACCGTTATCTACTTCCTGTTCTTTTTGTTGATGCCGATTTATACGAAGCTTGACAAGACCAGTCCTGTACCCGAGAGGGTGACAAAGTGATGCGCCGTCTAATCCTGGCAATGTTGCTCGGCTTCGCGACACCTCTCGTGATCGCTAATGAAGAAGGTCCGAAGCTGCATAACGCGAATGTGGATTTGAGCAATCGCGCGAGTCTGCAAAACGGGGCGAAGACATTCGTGAACTATTGCGTGAGCTGTCATTCGGCGTCGTTCATGCGCTACAACCGGATCGCGGCAGATCTTGGGATTCCTGAAGATCAGGTGGCGAGTAGCTTAATGTTCACGACTGACAAAATCGGCGACACCATGACGGTCGCGATGCAGCCGCAGGATGCCGAGACTTGGTTCGGGATTGCGCCACCCGATCTCTCAGTGATTGCACGGGCCCGAGGGGAAGACTGGCTCTATAGCTTCCTGCAGGGCTTCTACGCCGATCCCACTCGACCAACCGGTGTGAATAATCTTTACCTGCCAGGTGTGGCAATGCCGCATGTGCTGTGGGAGCTACAGGGAACTCAGCGCCCGATTTATCACACCACCACCGATGAGGCGGGTAAGAATGTGAAGACGCTGGAGCGCGTGGAAACAGACAAGCCGGGCAGGATGAGCGAGGTGGAATTCAAGCAAACCGTGCGCGATCTGGTCTCATTCTTGGTTTATCTGGGCGAGCCGGCGAAGCTTGTGCGCTACCGCGTGGGGGTAGCCGTGTTACTGTTCCTCTCCGTATTGCTGGTCGTAGTGTACCTGATGAAACGTGAGTATTGGAAAGACATCCATTGATATGAGCGCCGTCATGAATCGACGCTCGGTCATGACGCTCTACGCGGAAGCACATGATCCTGTAGGCCATATTGTCAGGATCGTTCTCGCCGAAAAGGACATCAATGTCGAAGTCAATTTCATCACCCACGAAACCAAACCCGAAGATCTCAACGACCTTAACCCCTATCACAATTTACTGACATTGATTGATCGCGATCTCGTCATCTACGACCCCCAGATCATGCTGGAGTACCTGGACGAGCGATATCCGCATCCGCCACTGATGCCCGTAGATCCGGTTTCGCGCGCTAATAATCGGCAAATCCGCTATCGCATCATGCGCGATCTCTACAGCCAAATCGGCGTGTTCAATGGGCTGGCAGGTGCGGCGGCCAAGGAAGTTAGGCATGCGATGCACGATAATCTACTGGCAATCGCCCCCGCCTTTGCGCGGCACACGTATTTTTTGTCGGATGATCTTTCGCTAACGGATTGCTGCCTTGCGCCGCTGCTTTGGCGCCTCGGGCACTATGGTGTCAAGTTGCCGGTGCAGGCTAGGCCATTATTGAAATATGCGGAAATCTTATTTGGTCGCCCCGCGTTCAAGGCGAGTCTGTCACCAGTAGAGCGCGGCATGCACTCCTAGTGCATAAAGATAAAACCTAACTGCGATGCCGTAGAAATCAAGCCGTCATGACACCGACCAAACCTTATTTCATCCGCGCACTGTACGATTGGATTGTCGATAACGCTTGCACACCCTATCTGCTCGTCAACACAGCCGACAGCAGGTGCGTGGTTCCCACTCAGTTCATTCGAGATGGTGCCATCGTTCTTAATCTCGCGCCGGCAGCAGTCAAAGGGCTTGAGCTGGGCGGCGAGTTCATCATGTTCAGCGCGCGCTTCAGTGGCGTGTCGCAGGAAATCACGGTCCCCGTCACTGCAGTGCGTGCAATCTACGCTAAGGAAAATGGCCGCGGCTTGGCGTTCGAAGATGAGGCAGTTGACAGCGCTGAAGTCACCTCGGACACGTCGCCGGCGGTGGCGCGTGGGAGCACAGAGCCCAAGCCTAAATCCCCACCGCGCTTGACGATCGTCAAGTAGGGGCGGCGGTCTCCACGCGCAAGAGGCGCTGGGTTTCTCAGCCGTTATCCTCAAATAACTTTACGACTTTGGAGATCCCGCCTACGGTCGC
>JANOVQ010000540.1:0-2849 GCA_031417495.1 Pseudomonadota bacterium
GGCGGAGATGCGGACTCCGAGGCCCATTGATTTAAGAGCCCCTGCCTTGGGCGATGTGCATTTCGTACACGCGCTGGGACGGCTATTCTAACAGCGTAATCGCTGCCGACCCATTCCGTTTTGACACTCCTGCAGGGCGTCAGTACATTGACTCTCACCTTCAACGTAGGCGGCGTTATCATGGGGCATCGGCTTTCGAAAATTTATACCCGCACGGGCGACGAGGGATCAACCGGCCTCGGGGATGGTTCGCGTGTCTCCAAGAATAGCCAGCGGGTGCATGCGTTAGGCGACATCGACGAACTTAACTCCACGCTTGGGGTGCTGTTGTCGACTCCCTTGCCCGAGTCAATGGCCAACGAGTTGCTTGAAATTCAGCATGACCTATTTGATTTGGGCGGCGAGATCTCAATCCCAACCGCGAACTTGTTGCCGGCGAGCGCCTGCACGCGGTTGGAGGGGTTGATCGACAAGGTCAATGCGGAGCTGCCACCGCTGAAAGAATTCATCCTGCCTAGCGGCGGTGCGGCCACCGCGCAATGCCATGTGGCACGCGCGATCTGTCGGCGCGCTGAGCGGGTGATGGTGGCACTGGCGGCCGCGGAGCCGGTGAACCCAGCGGCCTTGCAATACATCAATCGCTTGTCAGATTTGCTGTTCGTGTGGGCGCGCGCGCTGGCACGGCGTGCAGGTGGGCGTGAGGTGATGTGGGACCGGACGCGTTTTAAAGCCTGAGCTGTGGTCTTTATTTCTCCTTGAGTTCGAATAAAACCCCTTCGCGACGCATATTGAAGCGGTTCAGGAACGACTGGCCGAGCAGGGCGACGCTCGGGTAATCACCATCAACGACCACGCCTTCCACGTCGTGTAATTCCAGGGTGCGCGCCTTGACCTGTTTAAATTTGACGTAATAAGCGCTCACCATTCCCGCGGCGGTCTCGATCTGACCCGGCGTCCCGTCCGTGCGGTAGAGCAGCCCGAGCTTCTTTGCCGTGCGCTTGTTGATGGCGATCATCGAGGCACCCGTATCAATCATGAACTGCACAGCATTGCCGTTGATCGCACCATCCACGAAGTAATGACCGTTGGTGCCTGGCGCGAGGCGCAACTGCCGGCCCTCCGGTCGGGCGCTGAACTTGCTCGTGATCTTGCCATCCAGTCCCAACACAATCTTTTGTGCGTTCACTTCCAAGGTAGCGCCGCCGGCGTCTGCCGCCAGTAATTTGATGCCTTCTGGGCTCGTTTGACCAACCGCCAGGGCGCGCGCCTTGCCGTTGATATTCACCATCGCCTTGCCTGGGAAGAGCGCGATGATCGCCAGTTGCGGTGGCGGATCGGCAGTGCAGACCAACGTCACGCAAAGCAGTAGCGCCAGACCGACCCAGCAGTGGCGGCGACTTGACGCGACCTGGCTTGTTCCGCGCGAGGACGCAGGGGTTTGGCGCAAAAATTTACCTCTGACACTTGACCGAATCGTCCGACCAGAGCCACCTCGCGGCAGCGTGCTGGTTTCTTGTAGCGGCCGCAAGCTGCTTATTCGTAAACTTGCCTGATAAACTCACGGCGCCTTCCGTTGCCGCGCGCAAACGCGAGTTTGGGCTGCGCTTCCCTTATCGTAATTCACGTAGCAGAGGTGTTCGTTGAATATTGCATGTCTCGACTTCGAAGGGGTGCTGGTGCCTGAAATTTGGGTCGGTCTGGCCGAGCGCACGGGAATTGAAGCCCTCCAGGCCACCACCCGGGACGTTCCAGACTACGACCAGTTAATGCGCCAACGTCTTGCGCTCATGACCCAACACGGTTTGGGCTTACGGGATATCCAAGCCGCGGCCGGTGCGCTCGAACCGCTGCCTGGGGCGGCGAATTTTCTCGCTTGGCTGCGCACTGAGTTTCAGGTCGCCATCGTGTCCGATACGTTCTACGAACTCGCGGTACCGCTGCTGCGAAAATTGAACACTCCGATGATGTTATGCCATCGCTTAACGATTGATGGCGGGGGACGGATCACTGGCTACGTGCTGCGTCAGGCTGATCCCAAACGGCAGGCCGTGCGCGGCTTCAAGGGGATGAACTTCAAAGTGGCAGCTACGGGAGACTCTTACAATGATGTGCCCATGCTGACCGAAGCCGACCGTGGGTGGTTTTTCTGCCCGCCTGAGAATGTCTGCCGTGACTATCCGGCGATCCCGCCAGTCCATAGTTACGCGGCCTTGCAGGAGGCCTTCAGCGCCGCCAAACGCGAGTTTTCATAAGACGCAGTCTGGGGCAACGCGGGCGGTGCGCGGGACGCGCGCGAGTTCCCAGTGGGCAATGGCCCACGGTAGCAATTCAGCAGGCGGCGCACCGTCTAGTTCCCGCGGGAGGGAAACCCCTAACCAGGCCAATGCGGCTGACAGCAGCAATGGCACGGGGCGCTGCGCGAGCGCTGGCGCCAAGGTCTGCTTACTGAGTTTTTGACCGGCCTGGTCGACCACGACCGGCAGGTGGAGGTAAGCGGTGAACGGTAGCTTGAGGTGTACTTGCAAATGTCGTTGGCGGGGCGCTGATTCGTAGAGGTCGGCCCCGCGCACTACCTCCGTCACGCCTGAGTTCGCGTCGTCGACCACCGCAGCAAGATGGTAGGCCGGCAAGTCTTCTACTCGCCAAATGACAAAGTCCCCGCCCTCCCGGGCGAGGTCCCACGCGGCTTCGCCCAGCAGAGAATCGGCAATGCTGATCGGCGCGTGATCGACTTGCACGCGCACGCTGTGGCGTTGCGTCGGCCGTGAATGTCGGCTGCGGCACAACCCGGGGTAGGGTTGGCCCGCCAAATCTCGCCGCGAGCACACGCAGTAATACGCCATGTGTGC
>JANOVQ010000541.1:0-2768 GCA_031417495.1 Pseudomonadota bacterium
AGCAGGTTCGGCGCGTAATACCAGGGCGCGAAGGCGAGATGACGCAGGCCGCAGGCTTGTCCATCAGAGGTCATGCGCAGGCGCAGGCCGCAGCTACGCATGCCCGGCAGCAGCACAGTGCTGTGTGGACCCGGCCGATCATTGCTAGTGTGCCGACATTGCCACATGCCCTGCTGATCCATGACATCAATCGCGAACGCGGCGGGCAAGGCTTCACGCAGCCAGTCGATATGCAGCGCACTGAAGGCGCGTTCGTGGTCGAAGCTCAAGGTCAGGGATTGCTCGCCGCCCGCGTCGCTTAGCCAACATCGCGCGTCATCGTGCAATACGTAATGTGCCGGATGATCAGCCTGCGCGCTCGAAGCGCTCACCTGCGGCGTGCCATGGTAGGTCTCGTCATGCAGACGCAGATCGCGCAAACACAGCGAACCTGCGCCGCTGCCGACTGAATCGAGTTCCACCATCTGCAAGGCCAAACGATGGCCCGCGATGTCCGCACTCTTGGTGATGCCAATCCGACCTTCGACCAGCAGCCCCACATCGAAGCTGGTGCCGCCCATGTCAGCGGTCACAATATTCGGGATGCCAAGCTTCTCGCCAATGAACTGCGCGCCCAGCAAGCCGCCAATCGGGCCCGAGATCATCGTTTCGTACAAGCGTGGATATTCCATGTTGACTGCGCCGCCATAGGACAGCAGGGTCAATAACCGACCTTGGTAGCCATACGCCTTGGCCTGGGTTTCAACCGACATCAGTGAAGCGCGCACGAGTTCAGCCGCGAAGCACTGGAAGAGCAGGCTTTTTAAGCGATTGTTTTCTTTCGACACCGGCGCCACGTCGGCCGAACAAACCACTGGAATATTGATTCCACGCTCGGCGCAGATGCGCTCAGTAATCGCTTTAGCCTGATGCTCGTGACGCGGATCGACAAAGGAATACAGGAACAGGATGCCAATAACTTCGGTACCTTTGTCGAGCATCTTGTGAACTGCCGCGACGACTTGTTTCTCGTTCACTGGAATGAGTTCATGGCCGGCTTCGAGATGGATGTTGCCCTGGTAACAGCCACCAGTCAGGCGTTCGCTGACGCCGTACACATTCTTCGGATTCACCAGCGCACGCGTATGCTTGTGCAATTGCTGATGCAGCGATTCATTCTGGCTTTGACCGAGATAGCTGAGGCCGCCTTCCATGACCGTGATGTCTTCAAAGCCGCGCGTGACGAGCAGACCGACTTTGCGCCCGTTGCCAGTCAGCACCGTGTTCAGCATGCCGGTGCCGCAGTAGATATCCGCCCCGCATTGCACATGCACCTCTTCGGCGGTGAGACCAAGATTGTGCGCAGCATCGGTGACCGATTCGCGATAACTGCGCGGTTCGTCTTCCTTGCGGCTGATGGATTTGCCGACCGTGAAGCTGCCATCAGGTTTGACCAGGATCGCGTCGGTCATGGTGCCGCCGGCGTCGAAGGCCAGAATGAACTGGCGCGGGTTGCGCGCGGGGATTGTGGCAGTCATCGGCGTATCCGAGTTTTCAAAATTTTCTGCGGCGCCCAGGTCGGGGCGGCGTGTGCGGTGCCGTGGGTAGCGCAATCTGCACGCGCGCTAATGCACGCGTCGCGACCATGCACCGGTCAGCTTTTCCGTTTCATCGCGATACCAAGTGGGGGCTTCATCCGGCAGTGGCGTGCCTAGGTACTCACGGTAGAACTTGTCCAGGTCGGGGAGCATCTCGAACACCACGGGATACCCGGGCGCGACGACTTCAACCGCGTGTTGGGTTGCACAGGTGGGACAGAAAAATTCGCGGATCTCCTGCCAACCTGGCTCCGGACAGGCCGGTAGCGGATCGTACACCTCGCGCATTTCGTCCAGGGTGCGCCGCGTGCGAATCTTGCAGCCGAGCTTCCAATTCTGACGATAGTCGCCGAATTCGTGCCCGCAGTCGCATTTCACCACTCTTTGGTTCTGCGCATTGCGCACCACGTATAACTTGTCGCCCAGCCGTAACAGGATTTGGTCCGGCCATGCCACACGCCCTTGCAGTACTTCGATGTATTTTACGAAGCGATCGAGATCTTTGCGCGGTAGCCGCAACAGCCGGGTGACATTGTCGTCATCCATCTGGCCATCGACCAATTGCGCGATGAGTTCCTTGCTGATGCCGGGATCGGTCGCCATTGCTTAGGTCTTAGTAAACGTAAATTCGGCCGGCACCTGCCAGAAGCGGCGGAACTCGCCATCGAACTTCGCGAAGCTGAGGCTTTGGTTGTACATTTCATGGACCTCCGCGGCCATGTCCTTGTTCAGAACCTTCTGGCGCTCGGTGCGCCACCACTGCTCGGCGTCGACAGCTTCCGCCAGGCGCGCTCGGCGCAGTTCCGCACGTTTGGCCTGTGTCGCGGCGAGATCCAGGTGCCAATTACCGTCTGCACCCTGGATTGCCACCACGCCGTTCATGCGGTTTACAAAATCATAATGTGGCGTCATGCCGTCATTCAGATCCTGGATGACCAGCGCCGGGTCGCGATCGAGTGGATCGCCCCAGCCGCCGGAGGAACCTGCCGCATCCACAAACAGATCGTTGTCCTTCAACGCGAGTTCGGGGCAGTCGGTCTTCCAGATCTCTAAATTTCCAACGGTCAACTGGCCGGACTCGATCTGCTCGAGCAGCTCGCGCGCGTCGCGCGGGGTTTCCCCTTCTGCGATCAGTTCGGCCAGATTGGTATCACGTGCCGAGATCATGAAGGAACCCGGTCCAGGGTAGGC
>JANOVQ010000542.1:0-5018 GCA_031417495.1 Pseudomonadota bacterium
GAGGTTAGCTTTCTGGACGAGCGTCGGCGGCGGCGTGCCGGATTCCATCAGTTGGGCAAAACCGAGGATCGCATTCAGCGGCGTGCGCAGTTCATGGCTCATGTTGGAGAGGAATTCAGATTTCGCGAGACTGGCTTGTTCGGCCGCGAGTTTGGCCTCGCGCAGCGCTAAATCGACCTGCTTGCGCACCGTGCTGTCGCGGAAAAGGACGGCGACTTTCCGATTTTCCCGCCCACCCAGCCGAAAGGCATAGACGTCGAACCAGCGGCCATGCATCTCTCGAGATTGGTCCGCAAAACGGATTGGATCGCCGGTCACAGCCACTTTGCCGTAGGCCTCCAGCCAGTGCGCTTTCAGATCCGGATCGATATCACGCATGCGCTTGCCCGTTACGTCGCGTAATCCGGATTGTTTTTCGAAACTCGGATTGACCTCCAGAAAGCGGTAATCGACCGGCTTGCCAAGGGTGTCAAAAATCACCTCGATGACGCAAAAACCTTCGTCGATTGAATTGAACAAATCGCGATAGCGTTCGCCACTTTCGTGCAGCGCCTGTTCAGTGCGTTTGCGTTCGGTGATGTTACTCAGCACGACCCGCAGTTCGAACTCGCCCTGCATATTTTCCGCGACAGTGGCCGCCAGGTGCACCCATAATTGCTCCCGGTCATTTTGCACCAGCCGTAACTCGCACGATTGCGGTTCGCCGCTCTCGACCAGCTTTTTCCGGAGCAGGTAGTAGGCGTCCTCGTCCTCCTTGTGGATGAAGCGGGTCAAGGCCTGCTTCACCAGCGCGCTGCGCGTGGTTCCCAGCAGGCTGGCGGCGGTGAGGTTGGCTTGCCTGATCAACCCCTGCTCACTGACGGTGCAGTAGCCTACCGGCGCGAGATCGTAGAGATCGAAGTAACGCGCGCGCACCTCGTCCAGTGCCGCTTGCGATTCGCGCAGTTCCTCGTTCTGCATCTCCAGCTCGATCTGGCGCACACGTAGTTCGTGCAGGAGCTGGTGCGTCGCTGCGGGCGACAAGGCTTCGAGGTCGTCCGGCGGCAGCGCTTTAGGGATGCGGGCCTCCGCCCGCTGGTGCAGCGCCTGCCATCCGCTGGCCGCCGCAGGATCGGAACTCGTCAGCGGGGGGGCGGGTGTTTCAGCACGCTTATCGTGGTCGGTCATTGCGTACTACCGCCCAGCGTCCGTTCCGTGGTGGCAATCGCATACATCTCACCAGCGTCGTTTAGCAACGCCGTGGAGATGATCGAAACCGCCATGACATCACCGCGTTTAGTGAGTCGCTCGGTACGATACGGTTCCAGGGTTTCAGCTTGACTGAGCTGACGTAATGTCACCAGCGCCTTGTCGCGTAAGGTCTCCGGAATTCGCTCGCGCACGTTCATCTGGAGCGCCTCGGCTTCGCTCCAGCCGTACATCCTTACCGCGCCCGGGTTCCACGCGACAATACGGCCACTCAGGTCCTGCATGGTGATGGCATCGTGCGCATCGCGCACCACCACCGCCAGACGCAACAGCTCATTGGCTTTGTGCAACGCTTCGCGCGTCTGCACCGTCTCGGTGATGTCAACAAAGGAGATCACTGCGCCCTCGATCACGTTGTCGAGTGTGCGGTAAGGCAGGATGCGCATCGCGTACCACCTGCCCTCTGTGGTCTGCACAATCAACTCTTTGCTCGCGAGCGTATCGAGTACGCTCCGCACGTCCGCCACCAGGCAGTCGTAGCCGATCAGGTTGGAGACGATGTGGCTCACGGGCCGTCCTCGGTCGCTCGGGATCAGGTTGATGATCGCGCTCGCAGCGGGGGTAAAACGCAGGATGCGCAGTTGGTGGTCCACAAAAATGGTGCCGATGCCGGTGCCGGCTAGCAGGTTATTCATGTCGTTGTTGGAGCGCGACAGATCCGCCACCTTGTTTTGCAGCTCGTTATTGACGGTACCGAGTTCCTCGTTGAGCGACTGCAATTCTTCCTTGGAGGTTTCCAGCTCCTCGTTGGTGGATTGCAATTCCTCGTTCACCGACTGCATCTCCTCATTGGACGATTTGAGCTCTTCGTTGGAGCTCTCCAGTTCCTCGTGGGTACTCTGGAGATATTCGTCCTTGGCCTGCAATTCCTGTTTGAGCGCCGCGATGCGTGACTCAACGTCAGTGGCGGCATTCGCGGATGCGACGTCCTGTGGACCTTGTTCGGCGGTGGGCGCAGGCGCATCCTCCAGGATGACCAGATAAAAATGTGACTCGGGCGTGGCATCCGCGCCGATTGTCACCGGGCAAACGGTTAGGTTGACCCCGGTGAAGTGACTGTTGGTTTTGACGCGCAAACCCGGGCAACGCGCGATTTCCCGCGTGGCGACCGCCTTGTGCAGGGCGCTGGTCAGGTCGCGCCGCAGCCCTTCGCGGGCCATCTTCAGGATATTGCTGACGCCAGCCTCGCCAGGGCTCGGCTCCAGGTACAAACCGGTACGGCCGTGCAGATAAAGGATGTCGCCCTGACCATTGACCAGCGCGCTGTTCGGGGCGATTTGCTTCAAGAGCGTCTGCTCGGTCAGCTCGCGCAGAGAAAATTTCGCAAGAAATCCGCTTTTCTTAGGCCCCCGTGGGAGCATTGCATCGGTCGCCGTGATGGGCGGCCGAAAGCGCGTCGACAGCGCGTGTTCCATGCCATGAATATCTTCTTTGCGCTGATACAACTTGGATTTTCGGTCCAGCACGGCAAATCTCTCGACAAACTCACCCACCCCTTCGGAGGTGCCCAAGAACAAAATGCCGCCCGGCTTCAGCGCGTAGTGGAACAGGGGAATAAGTTTTTTCTGCAGATCGGCGCCTAAATAAATCAGCAGATTGCGGCAACTGATCAGATCCAGTTTGGAGAAGGGCGGGTCTTTCAGCACGTCCTGCTCGGAGAAGACCAGCATATCGCGAATGCGTTTGTGCACACGGTAGCTGGTGCCCTCTGCTTCAGCGGTAAAGAAGCGCGTCAGCCGTTCCGCCGAGAGGTCGGCAGCAATACTGGCGGAATACAGGCCAGTACGGGCAGTGGCGATCGCGCGACTGTCGATGTCGGTGGCAAACAGCTGCACCGTGAAATTCTGCTTGAGCGCTTCCATGCGCTCCTGCAGCAGGATGGCGATGGAATAGGCCTCTTCGCCGGTGGAACAACCGGTCGACCACACGCGCACCACAGAACCTGCAGGCTTGTCGTCAAAGAGCCTGGGGATGACCTGTTCCTCAAGCACCTTGAAGGCTTCCGGATCGCGAAAGAAGTTGGTCACGCCGATCAACAGATCACGAAACAGCGCTTCCACCTCAGCTGGCGTCTGCTGAAGAAACCGGACATAGCTGTCGATCGCATCAATCTGATGAACCGCCATGCGCCGTTCGATGCGACGATTGACGGTGCTTGGCTTGTATTGCGAAAAATCGTGGCCGATCTGGGAGCGCAGCAGCACAAAGATTTTCTTCAGCGCACTCTCGGTCTTCGGGGTATCGACAGTGGCGGACTGGCGCGATTGGCCGAAAGCGTGCGTGGCATAGGCGATAAGCTGGGCGGGCATCTCGGCCGGTGGCAGCACGTAATCCACCAGGCCGGTGGCGATGGCGCTCCGCGGCATGCCATCGAATTCAGTGGACTCGGGGTTCTGCGCCATGACCATGCCACCCTCGCCCTTGATCGCTCGCACGCCCAGCGTACCGTCGCTGCCGGTGCCGGAGAGCACGACACCGATGGCGCGTCCGCTTTGATCCTGGGCCAGCGAGCGAAAGAAGAAATCGATCGGCAGGCGCTGGCCGCGCGGCGCCGAGGGTTCCAGTAATTGCAAGGTGCCGTTCAGAAATGCCATGTCGCGGTTGGGCGGGATGATGTAGGCGCAGTTGGGCGCCACTGCCATGCCGTCCTCAACTTCAAACACCTGCATGCGGGTGTAGCGCCGAATCAGCTCGGTGAGAATGCTCTTATGGTCCGGTGCCAGGTGCTGGACCAACACGAAAGCCATCCCGGGATCGCTATCCGGCATGCCGGAGAAAAACGCCTCAAACGCCGCGAGCCCGCCGGCAGAGGCACCGATGCCGACGATCGGAAAACCGTTCGGCAGCGCGGCGTCCGCGACACCTATCGGTGCAGCGCCCGGACCACTTGTGGACTCAGCGGACTGCGCTGTGGTTTTCTTGGAGGCTTTCCTGGCGCGCATGCTTTCTCACCATTGCTTGGTTGCAGTCTCCCGGCAATGGTACGCCATGCGCGTCATCAATACGGAGGTAGGATCGGCTAGCGGTGATTCCCCCGCGCGCCTGCAAGCCCGCTTTGCGCGCGCTTCATCGACGCCTCAATCGTCACGGTCGCGATGCGAGCGGTGTTCTCCCGCGTGCTTTGCGCGTCCCGTCGACTGCCTGTCGTCGCGACGGGGCGAAAGCTGTGCTCGCTCTTCTTCGGCAGGTGCGCGTGGCGCGGGCCGCAGCTGTCTGCGTTCTTGCCGTGGCTCGCCGCGTTGCGGCGCGAGCACAGGATTGTCGCGCGAACGCCGCGCTTGCGCTGGATCGCGCGCTTGAGAGCGGGCCTCCCGTGGCTGACGCGGCACCAGCGGACTTTCCCGCTGCGCGCTTTCTCTTAATGGTGCGGCGCGCGGCGGGGGCGAGTTGGGGTGCCGCGATTCCGTGCCTCGCGAGTGCTGCGGCTCGCGCTCAGAGCGCACCTCACGTGGCGCGCGCCCTGGTGCTGGCGCTAACGTCCTGGGGCGCTCGCGGGTAATCGGATCTTGCGCTTGGTAGGTGTAGTGCTGTCGGCGTAAATCTCGTTGCTGCTCGCCGCGCGGATAGCGTTTCCCTGCATACTGGCGCTGGTAACTCGGCGCGGGTGCCGGCACCGGCGTCGCGTGACGATCCCAGCGATTCCAGCCGCGATGGCGCTCGGCCCAAGCGGGTCCCCAATGTCTGCCCCAGTGCGGGGGTGCATCAGGACGCCAATCACGGAAATAGGGCGGCGGCCGCCGGTAGTACCTAACGGGGATGCGCAACACAAA
>JANOVQ010000543.1:0-2279 GCA_031417495.1 Pseudomonadota bacterium
CGCTTCAGGGATATCGATGAGGCGGAGCGCTGGCTCAATCGCGCCGCTGGCGCGGGCCTGCCGCAAGCGCAATATGCCTTGGGACGCTTTTACCAGCGTGGCATGGGGCAAACGCCGGATCTCAAAATCGCCTTTGAATGGTTGCGCAAGGCGGCGGACCAAGGGCATATCAAAGCTATCTATCGGGTCGCCCTGGCCTACGAAGCCGGCCAGGGCGTGGACCAGAACAAGCCACGCGCGATTGCCTGGCTGCGCCACTCGGCACAACTCGGCTATGCGAATGCCCAGTACGAAGTCGGACGGCGAGGTTTATTTGGTCAGGTCGCGGGTGTGCTCAAGGATGAAGCGGTATTAATGCTCGAGCGTGCAGCGCTGCAAGGTCATGCCCGTGCGCAATACGGTCTTGGCCTGTGCTATGCGAACGCCATTGGCATCAAGCGTGATCAGGCGCGCGCTTTTGCGTGGTTATCGCTCGCCGCCGAACATGGTCTGCCGAAAGCGTTGCATAAGCTCGCGATTCTCGAAGACCACCTGGAGGCGCGAACCTTACACGATGCGCGCCGTGAGCTTGCCACCATTCGCACGCAACTCACCGTGGCAACGGTCGAGGAGCAGGAGTTAGCGAACCGTCGCTTTGGGTGATCTGCTCGCGAATGCGCGTAGCGCGCTTGCCAGCAAAATTAAAGCGCCGCCGGCGAGTGCTGCAGCGCCAGGTACCTCGCCATGAACGCCCCACGCCCAGAACGGATTCAGCACGGGCTCAAGCAGCAGGAGTAACGCGCCTTCCAGCGCCGTGACTTTTCGCAAGCCCAGCGAAATCAAAATAAATGCGGCCCCCAGCTGGAACACGCCCATATAGGTCACCAACGTCCAGTCGAGTGGTGTGGCCTTCACGGGGATGCCGACCGCTGGTAGCAAGGCAAGGCTAAGCGCGATATTGGCGATGATGACGGCGGCGATTGCGCGCTGGAAGCCGTCCGGAATTTGGCGCGAAAGACCGCGCATCGTTAACGTGGTAAAGGCCCACGCCACGCCACAGACGGCCGCGATCAGGCCGCCGAGGACGGGATTGCTGGCGGTCGCCGAGACCTGTGCAGGCTGCAAAAGCAGTAACACCATGCCGACGCCAATGAGCAGCACAAAGCCGATATCGCGCCGCGTGACTGGTTCCTGTAACAGCCACGGTCCCAACAACAAGAGATAAATCGGTGCCGTGTATTGCAGGAAGATGGCGGTGGCTGCACTGGTGAGTTTATTGCCAAACATAAACAGCACGGTGGTCACGGCATGGGCCAGTGCCGCGGGCAGTAGTTGTCGGTCCCAGCAGGCTTTGGGAGGACGCACCACCAGGCCTAAAAAAATCGCAATGACCAACGCGCGCCAGCCCGCAAGTTCAAGGGCCGAGAAGCTAACCGCTTTGATCACCGTCGAACCGGTGGAGAGCAGCAGCGCGCCGGCCAGAATTTGCGCGTAGGCCAGCAGTGGCGGGGCAGTTGGGCGCAACGGGAATCCTTTGCTGAGATAAGAAAAAAAGAGCGCTGCGGCGGGTGGTCGCGCCCTGGGCCTGAGGGCTAGAATGGTTCCACAGAATTCGTCCCGACTCCAACTAACGACGACCAAAGGAGATCCCGCGTGAGTCTAACAGCCGGTTCCATTGAAGCCCGCGACGCCGCGGCCCTCCTGCACCCGATGGTCAATCTTGGTGTGATCGAAGACCAAGGTGCGTTGATGATTTCGCGCGCACAGGGCGTGTATGTGTGGGATCGCGCCGGTAAGCAATATATCGAAGGCCTGGCAGGATTGTGGTCAACCTCGCTCGGCTATGGCAATGAAGAACTCGCGCAGGCGGCCTACGACCAAATCAAAACGCTCTCGTTCAGTCATCTATTCAATGGCAAGAGCCACGAGCCGGGCATGTTGCTCGCCGAGAAAATCAAAGCCATGGTGCCGATGGCAGCTTCAAAGGTTTTCTTCGGTTGTTCCGGCTCGGATGCCAACGACACGCAAATTAAACTCATCTGGTTTTATAACAACGCGCTGGGCCGCCCACAGAAGAAAAAAATCATCGGCCGCTTGAAAGGCTATCACGGGATTACGTTGGCGGCGGCCAGCCTGACCGGTCTGGCGCCTATGCACACCCAATGGGATCTGCCGCTCGATGGCCGCTTTATTCACACCGACTGTCCGCATCATTACCGATTTGCGGAGAAGGGCGAGTCCGAAGTCGATTTCGCGACGCGTCTGGCCGGCAACCTGGAAAGGCTGATCCTGCAGGAAGG
>JANOVQ010000544.1:0-3218 GCA_031417495.1 Pseudomonadota bacterium
CCGCCCGCGCTGCGCTCTGCCATCCCTGGCTCACTTGCGCGGGAGGCGCGCGCCGGCCAGTCTCCTCTTCCTGCGGCTTTTGCTGGTCGTTATTACCGCGCCGTATTTTAAGCTGTCACCAACCAGGGAGAAACGTATGAATCCAGTAAAGTTTGGCGTGTTCCTGTTACCCGAGACCATCGCCGTCGCGCAGGCGGCAGCCCAGCGTGCGGAGCACGAAGGGTTCTTCTCAGCCTCGGTCAACGATCATTTTTATTCGCCGCTCGGGTCCCCTCAATCGCCGCAACTTGAATGTTTTACGACGCTGACTGCGATGGCCACTGTCACCAAGACGATTCGGCTGGTCCCCGCGGTCGCCGCCATCTCGTTTCGCACGCCGCCGTTGCTGACGAAGATCATGACCTCGGTCGATCTGGCGAGTAATGGCCGCTTTATCGCGGGGCTCGGCGCCGGTTGGCAACCCACCGAATACCACGCGCACAACTATCCGTTTCCGCCCACTGCGGTGCGTCTCGAGCAACTCGATGAGGCGATTCAAATTATGAAAGCGATGTGGACACAGCCCGAGCCCACTTACAAGGGCAAGCATTTCTCAATTGAGAAAGCCTACAACAATCCGCGCAGTGTGCAGACGCCGCACCCGCCGATCATGTTGGGTGGCTCGGGCACGGGCCTGCTCAAGATCGCTGCGCGCGAAGCGACCATCCTCAATATCATTCCACCCACCGGCAATGGCAAGGATTTTGTGAACGACCCGGTCGCGACCGTGAAATTCGATATGCCGACCTTAAAGAAGCGGATCGCGTTGCTGCACCAACTCATGCGGGATGGCGGACGCGATCCCAAGGAGATGGAGCTGGGCGGGCTCGTATTACTCGGCTTGTCGCACGATCCCAAGGCGCCCGCTTTGCGCCAACTCGCGACCCAGCTAGGTTTTCCGGATTACGCCAGCGCACAGGCCTCGCCGGTCGCGATTCTCGGCACACCTGATGAGGCCAAGCGTGAATTGCATAAGCGGATCAAGGAAACCGGCGTCACCTACTACATCTTGTTTGTCTCCTCGGAGGAATCCCAGGAGCTGTTTGTGAAAGAAGTGATGCCGGAGTTCGCGAACGTGCGCGGCTAGCGTTGCCTGCAGCGCCTGCCGCAGTGCGGCAGGCGCGCGCCGAGGATGGCGCTCGTTTTGGGGGAGGATTATGCTCGGGGCCAGCCTATTCAACGAGAGGAGCAGCCCATGGCCAAACTAAACGGCGTTCATCACATCGCGATCATGACCGCGGATGTCAAAAGCCAAATTGAATTCTTTTCCGATGTCCTCGGTATGCGTCTTGCCGCGCTGTACTGGATGCACAATGTAGACGGATATTTCCATGCCTTCATGGAATTGAATGCGAGTTGCTCCGTCGCTTTTGTGTTCGCGCCGGCGGTGAAAGACATTCCGGTCGCGTTCGGCGTGTCGCACGCCGGTAATCCGGTCAAGCCGTGTTCGTCGGGGGCGATGCAGCATCTGGCGTTTAATGTGGATAGCGACGAAGAGTTGCTGGCCATGCGTGACCGCATTCGCGCCAGAGGCGTGCGCGTGATGGGACCGCTCGATCACGGTTTTTGCAAATCGATCTACTTTGGCGGCCCTGA
Organism: Pseudomonadota bacterium; assembly: GCA_031417495.1. GTDB lineage: Bacteria > Pseudomonadota > Gammaproteobacteria > CAIKBL01. The sequence goes on from JANOVQ010000544.1 coordinate 1,636, forward strand.
GAATTTAGTGCTCGAAGTGTCCACCTCGCAGGCCGCGATCAACGCCGAAGCTTGGATCGATCCCGAAGTGGTCAAACTGAACGGGATTTCCGCCGAGGAATTGGCGCGCTACAAGAATCCGGCGGCCTACCATAATGCGGGGGCGCCTGTGCCGCAGCCACGAGCAGGCAGCGGTCGGCCTGAGTATACCCAGATGGATCCCGCGTTCGCGGGTGCCTTTGATCTGCCGGACGAGGTCGTGACGCGCGAACTGAGCGAGAGCACGCCACCGGTGAAAGTGGCCAACGCCGCGTGATCCAACCCGACAACCTTCGCAACCGAGCAGCCTACTAATGACAACGCAAGTCGATACTACCGGTGCCATCGACGCCGATGGTCACATTCTGGAGCCGCCGGATCTGTGGGAGAAGTACCTCGAACCGCAGTACCGTGCGCGCGCACTGCGCCTGCGCACCAACGCCGAGGGATTGGAGTACTTCGAGTGCAACGGCAAGACCTCCAAACTCTTGCCGCCGGGATTCGCCGGATCGCTTGGCGGCATGGGCGCGAGCGATATTCTGCCGTCCCCGGCGCGCACCTATGTGCGCGGCGCACCTTTCGGCTCGATGGATCCCAAGGAACGAATTGCGCGGCTGGACAGCGAAGGACTTGCCAAGGCTGTGTTGTATCCAACCCTCGGGATTCTGTGGGAACCAGAGGTGCGCGATCCCGAAATCGCGGCAGCGCATACCCGGGCTTACAATCGCTGGATCATGGATTTCTGCGCAGATTCGGGCGGCCGGCTGGTGCCGATTGCGCATATCTCGCTGTCCGATCCGACCATGGCCGCCACCGAGACCGAACGGGCGCTGCGCGCGGGGGCGAAGGGGATTTTTTTCCATCCCTTTACGTGGACTAAAAAATCTCCCGGACATCTAGACTATGCACGGATGTGGGCGATCGCCGAGGAGCACGGCGCGCCGGTCGCCCTCCATCCAACGATCGACCCACCCTCATTGGATGTGCATCGCCGCTTCGACGAGCTTGCGCAAAAGGAAACGTTCGAATTCACCTGGTACTTCGACGTCCTCGTCGCGCAGGGCATGCAGCAGGCATTTGTGTCGCTCTTCCACTATCACCTCTTCGAGCGCTTCCCAAAAGTGAAAGTCGCCGTGTTGGAATCGCAGGCCGGCTGGATTGGCCAGCTGATCGATCGCATGGATGCGGTATCTAAAGGGCCGTTGATGCCGAAAAGCGGCTTGAAGGAATTGCCGAGTACCTATTTCAAACGCCAATGTTATGTCTCGATCGATCCCGACGAACGCGCCATTGCCGGAGTGATTCCGTTTGTGGGCGATGACCGCTTTTTCTGGGCTTCGGATTTTCCGCACCCAGATCACACCGCCGAGTACATGCATGAACTAAGAGAAATGCTGAGCCCGTTGCCGGAGTCCTCGCAACGCCGAATTCTGTCCGAGAATGTCAGCGAAGCCTACGGCTTGAAGAACTAAGGAGCGTGCTATGAATCTGCAAGGCAAGCGTGTGGTGGTGACCGGTGCGAATGGTGCGCTCGGCCACGCAGTGGTCGCGCGCAGTCGTGAGCT
>JANOVQ010000545.1:0-6555 GCA_031417495.1 Pseudomonadota bacterium
ACCACGTCGAGTGCCAGGGCCGCTGCGTAGGAGAGATCGATCACACGATTGTCTTTGAAGGGTCCGCGATCATTAACCCGCAACGTGACCTTGCGACCATTCTGAAGGTTGGTCACCTCGACCCAGGTCGGCAGCGGCAGGACCTTATGCGCGGCGGTCATCTGATACATATCGTAGGCTTCGCGGGTCGAGGTCAGGCCGCCGTGGAAATCCGGCCCGTACCACGACGCAATACCACGTTCGTGGAAACCACGCGCGGTCTTCAACGGGAAGTAACGCTTGCCTAACACGTCATAAAATTCCGGGTTGCCGTACTGACTCAGTGGTTCGGCAGCGCGCTTATCCCCAGCCGAAGGCAGCGCCCGCGGGGTGGCGGCCGCACGCACTGGCGAGGGCTCCTCGCGCTGCCCATAGCCGCAGCTCGCGAGCAACGTTGTGAGCAGTACCAGTGCAGCAGGTGGAAGCGCGCTCGTCGTTTGACCCCGCTCGCGTTTGCTCAAGGAGCATCCCGCGCGTGGAGTTCGCGAATTTCTTGCGCGAGCTGAAATACCGCGAGGGCGTACTTGGGACTGCGGTTGTAGCGTGTGATCACGTACAAATTTTGCAGGCCCAGCCAGTATTCATCACCCTGGGTTCCTTCGTACGCCAGCAATACGGCGCGCGCGGCAGCCGGCGCCGCGCCATCTGGTTTGATACCGAGCGCCGCAAACTCCGCGAGTGATTTAACTAGCTCAACTGCTTTACTAGCGTGTGCCTGATTCGCAGTCGCAGCGAGCGCGCGAAAAGCCACTGGCTGGTCTGCTTGCCAGCCATGCCGCTGCAGGTAGTTCGCGACGCTGCCGATGGCATCCTGCGCTGAGGACCAAATGTCACGTCCGCCGGCATGATCGAAATCGACGGCATAGGCACGAAAGCTGCTCGGCATAAACTGCGGGATCCCCATTGCACCGGCATAGGATCCCTTCAAGCTAGCGGCATCCACATGCTCTTCGCGCGCCAACAACAGCAGGTTGGCTAATTCGCTGCGAAAGAACGCGGCGCGCGGCGGATAATGAAACGCGAGCGTCCCGAGCGCATCCAGAACCTGGTAATTACCAACATTACGGCCGTAGGCGGTTTCTACCCCGATTATCGCGACGATGATCTCGGCCGGAACCCCGGATTCGGCGGCCGCCTTGGCGAGCGCCGGTGCGTGGTGCTGCCAAAATTCTCCGCCGCCACGAATCCTCTCGTCGTTGATAAATATCGGTCGATACTGGGACCAGGGCTTGTACTCGGCAGGCTTTGCGATCGCCGCGAGTACGCTATCAAGCCGAGTGGCACGCTTCAACATCGCGCGCAAGGGTCGCGGATCAAATTGATGATCGCGCTGCATTTCGGCGACGAATTTATCGATCTCCCCCGGATCGAGTTTGGCCGCCGCGCAGACCGGGAGATGACAAAAAAGCACGAGGCTTAACAGCCCGACAACTCGCTTCATGAAAAATTCAAACTCCGCACTGGACCACCAGAGAATTTGCAGCCTTGATCGAATTGAGAGAGGGTCCCTGCTTCAAGATTCTACAATAAAGCGTCGATGGGTTTGAATTGACATCAAAATCCCGAAGCCTGTCATCAAGGTGACCAGCGAAGTACCGCCATAACTCACCATAGGTAACGGCACGCCCACCACCGGGAGCTGTCCGGTCACCATGCCCATATTCACAAAGATGTAGATGAACAATGTCACGCTTAGACTCGCCGCGACTAAGCGGCCAAACACCTCCTGGGCTGCGAACGCGATTTGCACGCCACGCGCGAGAACCAGGGAATAGGCTGCAAGCATCACCAGCACCCCGAGCAACCCAAATTCTTCGCAGTACACCGCGAAGATAAAATCTGTGGCGCGCTCAGGCAGAAACTCCAGATGTGATTGGGTCCCGTTGAGCCATCCTTTGCCCGACCACCCACCTGAACCCACCGCAATGATTGATTGAATGATGTGATAACCAGTGCCCAACGGATCCTTCGCAGGATCTAACAGGGTGAGGATTCGCTGCCGCTGATAATCGTGCATCGCGTACCAGCCAATCGGTGCGAGCACGACGATCACAGCTGCTGCTGCGGCAATCCAACGCCAACTCAAACCCGCGAAGAAGAGCACCAGCAGTCCCGCGGTCACGATCAAAATAGCCGTGCCCAGATCAGGTTGCTCGCTCACAAAGGCACCGGGGATCAGAATCAGCACGAATACAATGGCGATGATGGGCAACTTGGGTGGCAGGATTTTGTCGCTCACGAACCAAGCCACCGTGAGGGGCACCGCGAGTTTCATAATCTCCGAAGGCTGGAATCGGATGACGCCAATTTCCAGCCAACGATGCGCGCCGCGACCGGTGCCGAACAAGAACACTGCGAACAGCAGCGCTGTACCGATCACGTAAAACACGGGTGCCCAACGGGCGAGTCGCAGCGGGCTTATTTGCGCAATCGCGCACATGGCGCCGAGACCGAGCAGCATGCGCAGCGCCTGGCGCATCACCACCTCGAGCGATTGGCCTGAAGCGCTGTACAGCACCACTAAGCCGAGTACACAAATCAATAACGCGCCGCCAAGCAATGCGCCATCGATATGCAAGCGAGTGAGCAGATCGCGTTCGCTAGCCGTGCGCATCGTCGCCCGTCTGCTGGTTAAGAAAAAAATCGAAAAGCTGGCGCGCGATTGGTGCCGCCGTATGACTGCCGCTCTCGCCATTCTCGACGACGATGCCGAGTGCGATCCGCGGCTGCTCCAAGGGCGCAAAGGCCACAAAGAGCGCGTGGTCGCGCAATTTTTTTATCAGATCCTCATTTTTGACGGTACGATTCTGGGCGATTTTGAACAGCTGCGCAGTCCCGGTCTTTCCTGCGTAGGCGTATTGCGCACCAGCGCCCGTCGCCCGTGCAGTTCCGCGCTCGCCTTGCACCACCTCATGCATTCCCGCGATCGCGAGCTGCCAATGCTCTGCGCTGGGAATCGGCACCGGTGAGCGACGCGCTGGTGCACCAGCTATCACCTTGCCGGTGAGAGGGTTCTCCACGCTGGCAACGACGTGCGGCACCAGAACTTCGCCACGGTTAGCGAAAATGGTTGCCATGTGCGCCAATTGCAGCGGGGTCGCCAACATAAAACCCTGCCCGATTCCGTTGATCAGCGTTTCACCGGGATACCAAGGTAATTTGCGCGTGCGGCGCTTCCATTCGCGCGAGGCTAAGAGACCGCCGAGCTCGCCTGGGAGATCGATGTCTGTCCTCTTGCCAAGCCCAAACTGCCCCAACATCTCGTGCATGCGGTCAATCCCAAGATCCTTCGCTGCTGCGTAAAAGTAGACATCGCACGACTCGGCGATCGCACGCACGAGATCCACTCCACCATGCCCGTCCTTCTGCCAGCAGCGATAGCGGTGCGCGTGACCGGGCAAGCGTAACCACCCTGGGCACCAGGTGCGATCACTCGCCCCGCGCACACCATAATGCAACGCTGAAATTGCCATCGCAGGTTTGATCGTCGAGCCGGGTGGATAAAGTCCCTGCAGGGCGCGATTGAATAATGGACGATCCGGCGAATCGCGGAGCGCGGAGTACAGTCGGACGCTGATGCCATTCACGAATTCATTCGGATCGAAGGCCGGGTTACTCACGAACGCGAGCACTGCACCGGTCGCTGGCTCGATTGCAACAATTGCACCGCTCTGCCCGGCGAGCGCGCTCACGGCCGCCGCCTGGAGCGCGGTATCGACGGTTAGATGAAGATCCTGGCCCGGAACTGCCGGCATCCGTTCAACCACCCGCAGCACCCGGCCCTGCGCATTTACTTCTACGTTCTGATAGCCCGCCACGCCATGAAGTAGGTCTTCCTGGGCTTTCTCCACGCCTTCTTTACCGATTTGAGTCGTTCCGTTGTAGTTCCCGGCATCGATTCGATTCAATTCTTCGACATTGATCCGGCCGACAAACCCCACGAGATGCGCGAACTGCGACCCTAATGGATAGTAGCGCGTCAGTCGGGCCTTGATATCAAAGCCCGGGAAGCGGTGTCGGTTAACTGCGAAGACCGCCACTTCCTCTTCGGTGAGATTATTTTTGAAGGTCACCGTATCAAAACGTCGCTTCTGATTAAGTTCCGTCTGGAAGCGCTGCCTTTCATCGTCATCAAGCGTAATGACCTGCCCAAGTTCGCGGAGCGAGCGCTTCAGATCTGGCGCTTCTTCCGGAATCAGCTCGAGCGCGAATGACGGACGGTTGTCGGCTAACAAAATGCCTTCGCGGCTATAAATTCGCCCGCGTGTCGGCGGAATCGGCAGCACTCGCAGCCGATTTTCCTGCGATAAGGTGGTGTAGTGATCGTGGTGCAGAACCTGGAGAAAAAACAGCCGCGCGACTAACAATAACGCGAGCATCACCATGCCAATCACCGTAAGCCACACGCGGCGCTGGAATAGTCCTAGTTCCCGCGCTGGCGCTTTATGCGGCGCCGAGTTCCCGCGCAGGGAACTGAAGCGCCTAGGCTTGAACAATGGCATGTGAAGTTTAAATCGGCAGAATCAAGGGGCGGAATGCCGCCGCAAATCGCGGAGAATAATAAACAACCACGGCCACACCACAGCACTGGTGAAGGCTCCCAGTAAAAAAGTGGTCGGGTAATGTTTAGCACCCAGCGTGTTGTAAATCATCAGTAACCACGCCTGATAGATAAAAATAGTCGACCCCACCACCACCGCCTGCTGGACTAGCGGAAATACGCGAATGCGTTGGTGATACAGCACCGCGATAAAGGCGACAAAGGCGAGCCCCAACGCGTGTTGGCCGAGCAATGATCCGTGCAGCACGTCCAGCAGAATTCCGACTCCCCACGCGGTCAAGACTCCGATCCGCTCAGGCAGCGCGAGGCACCAATAGATCAACGCGAGCGCCACCCACGCGGGTCGCCAATACGTAACCCATTCAGGGAGAGGGAGACTGGTCAGCATCACCGACGCCATCAAGCTGAGCACCACGGCCCAGCTCCAACGCAAATCGTACGGGCTCACTTAAGGAGTCCGCGCGCCGGGCGCCACAATACTTCGCACCTTCATGGCGTTGGCGTCGGCGTTGTCGCAAGTTCGGGCTGGATCGGCGGCGCAGCGGGCGTTGGCCGCGGCCACACCAACAGCACTTCGCGCACGCTCAGCACATGAGCCGCTGGTTTCACCTGAATCCGCGCGAACGGTTCACTGGCAAGTATGCTTACCGCCGTAACTTCACCAACGGGATAGCCCGCAGGGAATCGATGATCGAGGCCCGAACTGACGAGGAGATCTCCCGCCACCACATCGGCGTTATTTGGCACAAAATTCAACAACAACTCCTCATTATTATCGCCACCACTCGCGATGGCGCGTAGCCCATTACGATTCACCTGGACTGGAATTGCGTGACGTGAATCGGTGAGCAGAATGGCCGTGCTGACAAAACGACTGACGTCTGCGACCTGGCCCAAAATGCCGTGCGCATCCGCGATCGGCTGCCCCACATACACATGTTGGTGACTGCCTTTGTTGATCACAATTTGGCGCTTAATGGCATTAGTTTCGATCGCGAGCACATCCGCGACCACCACTTCTTCGCCCAACTCGGCGGTGGACTCGAGCAGCGCACGTAGCCGATGGTTTTCACTTTCGAGAGCTGCAAATTTCTGCGCACGACTGCGCAGAAGTAGATTTTCCGCACGCAGGCTTTGATTGTCGTTGAGCAGAGTTTGGCGGCCGCTGAATGTGCGTGCGATGGCATCGACCATCCGCACAGGCAGGCTAACCGCATATTGCAGTGGGTAGACCAGGACCCCCAGTCCCGCGCGCACCGCCGCTAGATGCTGCTGTTTGCTATCCACCGAGATCAACAAAAAAGAGAGCACCACGCACGCGATGAACCGCGTGGTCGGCGACGGCTCGTCAAGAAACAGGGGTTTAATGGCTTTTCCTCCGCAGGCTCCTCAGCGCTCGGATACTATTCGAGCGCAAGAACCTCCGGGCCATATTCCTCGATCATCTCTAACACGCGACCACCGCCGCGCGCGACACAGGTCAGCGGATCGTCAGCGACGATGACTGGCAGTCCGGTTTCTTCCATCAAAAGCCGATCAAGGTCGCGCAGCAATGCGCCGCCGCCCGTTAACACCATGCCACGCTCCGCGACATCCGAGCCGAGTTCCGGAGGTGTTTTCTCCAGCGCGGTTTTCACTGCCTGGACGATGCCCGCGAGGGGCTCTTGCAGGGCTTCAAGTATTTCGTTGCTGTTGAGCGTGAAGCTGCGCGGCAGCCCTTCGGCAAGATTACGACCTTTAATTTCGATTTCGCGCATCTCGTTACTGGGATACGCGCAACCAATTTCGTGCTTGATGCGCTCGGCCGTTGCATCACCGATAAGACTGCCGTAATTGCGGCGCACGTAATTGACGATCGCGTCATCGAAGCGATCACCGCCGATGCGCACTGAGTCTGAATACACGATGCCATTCAAAGAGATTATCGCGACTTCGGTGGTACCACCGCCAATGTC
>JANOVQ010000546.1:0-4669 GCA_031417495.1 Pseudomonadota bacterium
GGCGCCGGAGACGCGGGTGAGCGAGCTACCGCTGCTGACGGCGGCGGAGCGAGCGCAGATCCTGGTGGACTGGAATGCGACGGCGGTGGGGTATCCGCGGGATGCGACGCTGTCGTCACCGTGCGAGTTAATGGCGGTTGCCGGGATCACTGAACAAATCGCGCAATGTCAGGGGCTTCCACGCGCGGAGATAGCGTTAACGTTGAGCACACAGGGGCACGACAAGGATCTCTCACACGGGAGCCATCCCGAGTTTCCAGCGGACCAGTGTATTCATGATCTGTTCGAGGCGCAGGTCGCGCGGACTCCGGATGCCATCGCGGTGGAGTTCGAGGGTCAGGAACTCACCTACCGCGAATTAAACCGCCGGGCGGACAGTCTCGCGCATCATCTTGAGCGGCTGGGGGTCGGCCCGGAAGTCGTCGTTGGTCTGTATGTCCGACGTTCGCTAGAGATGACGATCGGGCTGCTGGGGATCCTCAAGGCCGGCGGGGCGTATCTGCCGCTGGACCCTGAGTATCCGCAGGAGCGGCTCGCGTACATGCTGCACGAAGCAGAGGCCAGGATCCTGCTGACGCAGCAGGATCTCGCCGGGTGTCTGGTGGGGCCGGACCTCACCTTGCTCTGCCTAGATCTTCCGGACGACCTGCGCACGGCTACCGTGGACGATACACGCGTCCCGTGTGTCACGGCGGAGAATCTGGCGTACATCCTGTATACGTCGGGTTCCACTGGCCGGCCCAAAGGCGTCGCGATGAGCCATCGCCCGATCACCAATCTGCTCGGGTGGCAGCTGCGCAATTCCGAGATGCGCGAAGGCTCGCGAACACTGCAGCTCGCGTCGCTCAGCTTCGACGTTTCGATCCAGGAGATTTTCTCCACCTGGTGCGCGGGCGGGCGGCTCGTGCTGATCACGGAGGCGCTGCGCCGCGATCCGCTAAATCTGCTGCGCTTCATGGCACAGCGCTCGATTGAACGCATATTCCTGCCGTTTTCCTCCCTTCAGCAGCTCGCCGTGTGCGCGATGCGGGCGCCCGGCGCGACACCCGCCTTGCGCGAAATCATGCACGCGGGTGAGCAGCTTCGGCTAACTCCCCAAATCACAGCCTGGTTGCGCGGGCTTCCGGCGTGCAAGGTCTATAACCAGTACGGACCGACCGAGAGCCACGTGGTGGTGACCAATTTTCGGGTGCCAACCTCCGCGCTCGACGTCTCGCCGCTGCCGCCTATCGGACAACCCATTGCCAATGTAGAGATCCATCTGCTCGATTCGGCGCTGCAGCCGGTGCCGCGCGGCGGTGTGGGTGAGATCTACATCGGTGGGGTGTGTCTCGCGCGCGGCTACTGCAAGCAGCCCGATCTGACTGCCCAGCGTTTCATCGCCGATCCATGGAGCGCGGTGCCAGGCGCGCGCCTGTATCGCACTGGCGATCTCGGCCGTTATCTTCCGGACGCGAATATCGAGTTCCTGGGCCGTATCGACGATCAGGTCAAGATTCGTGGTTATCGGATTGAACTCGGCGAAATCGAGGCAGTGTTGCAGGAACACCCGAAGGTCCATCAAACCGTCGTGCTGGCGCGTGATGACAGCTCGGGTGCGCGCCAGCTGGTCGCCTATGTTGTGCCGGCTGAGGGACAGGTGGCTACGGTGAACGAACTGCGCGGGCATCTGCTGAACCGGCTTCCGGAATACATGCTGCCCGCGACGTTCCTGGTGGTGCCGCAGATCCCGGTGACCGCCAATGGCAAAGTTGATCGCAAGGCGCTGCCTCTGGCGGACAAGCAGCGACCGCTGCTGACGACTTCCTATGAGGCGCCGCGAAGCCCGGCTGAGCGTGCAGTCGCGACGCTGTGGGGCGAAGTGCTGAATCAGACGGCCGTCGGAATCCACGATAACTTTTTCGACCTAGGCGGCGACAGCCTTAACGTGATGCGCGTGCTGGCGCGGCTCCAGGACGACTGGCAGGTCGAGATCGACGTGAGGACCTTCTTCGAAGCGCCGACGGTGGCCGCGCTTGCCGAGCACATTGCGCGCGAGGGCGCCGATGATCGGCACGCGCAGGCGCCGCTGACCATGGCGCGGAATGCGCACCACACATCGGTGCCGCTGAGCAGCGCTCAGGAGGCGCTGTGGGTGGCGTCGCAGCTGCGTCCCGATCTGCCGGTCTTCAACGAACCGTTCGCGATCCATATCCCGCAGAGCGTCGATGCGTCCGCCATGCAATCCGCCTTGGATGCACTGCTGCGCCGCCACGAGATCCTGCGTACCGCGTTTGTGATCGAAGGTGACCGCCCGGTGCAGCGCGTGTTCGATCAGGTCGGCTTGCCGCTGGAATGCCTCGCACCGCATTCGACCGGCTCCCTCGCGGCGGACGTGCCCGCGCGCGTCACGCAGCTCGCACGGCAGGCGCTTGATGTCAGCCAGCCCCCGTTGATGCGTGCCGTGCTGGTGCCCTCCGGTGAGAGTGCTCGGCTTTACCTCGTAATGCACCACTTGATTATCGATGCGCTGGGCTTTTATTACGTGCTGATGCCCGAGCTATGGGCACTCTATGCGGCGGCATGCGCCGGCAGCGCGGCTGCGTTGCCCGCGTTGCCTCTACAGTACGCTGACTATGTGCATTGGCAGCAGCGGCGCTTGGTTGCGCCCGAAGCCCAGGGAAACGTCGCCTACTGGGCAGGGCGGTTGAGCAACCTGCCGCGACTCGATCTCCCTGCTGATCGGCCGCGGCCAGCGGTGCGCAACTTCAGCGGCGGCCGTCAGATAATCACGCTTCCCAGCAGCCTAGGGATCCGGCTCGAAGAGCTCAGCCGGCGTTTTTCCGTCACGCTCTATATGACGCTCTATGCGGCGTTCGCGGCCTTGCTGGCACGTCACACCGGCGGGGACGAAATCGTGGTCGGGACGGCAGAAGGCGGGCGCTACCGGCCGGAGTTCGACGGGCTACTCGGCTATTTTGTCACGACACTGGTGCTGCGTACCGACGTTTCCGGCAATCCCAGTTTTACGACCTTGTTGGCGCGCGTACGCGAGGAATTGCTTGAGGCTTACGGGCGCCGGGAATTTCCGCTGTTCGCGGTCATCGAACGACTCAATCTTCAGCGTGCAGCTGCCCCGCAACCGCTCTATCAGATCGCCTTTGTGATGGAACCCATGAGGCCGGTGCATCCGGCCGGTTGGGGGGTGAGTCAATACGAAGTCCATTGCGGCGCGGCGAAGTCCGATCTCACATTACAGGTTGAAGCGTTTGAAGACGGCATCGTGTGCGCGTTTGAGTACGCGACGGATTTGTTCGATGCGGCGACGGTGGCGCGGCTGGCGGGACATTACCGAACGCTGCTCGAAGGGGTAGTGGCGGATCCCGAGGCGCGCGTGAGTCGCTTGCCGTTGCTGACCGCGTCGGAGCGCGAGCAGTTGCTGGTGGAATGGAACGCGACGGCGGTGGCGTACCCACGGGAGGCGACCTTGTCGTCGCTGTTCGAGGCCCAGGTGTCGCGCACGCCGGACGCGGTGGCCGTGGTCTGCGGGAATGACACACTGAGCTATGCCGAGCTGAATGCGCGGGCCAATCGGGTCGCGCATTACCTGCGGTCGGTCGGCGCCGGGCCCGAGGCACCGGTCGGGCTATATCTGCCGTGCGCGGTCGCAACGGTGGTCGGGATCCTGGGGATCTTGAAAGCGGGCGGGGCGTATGTGCCGCTGGAGCCGGCCTATCCCGAGGCACGCATCGCGTTCATGCTGGTGGACACCGCGGCGCCGGTGGTGCTGACCGTGGCCGGGCTGCGCCCCCGCCTGTCGGCGTATGCGGGGCGGACGGTGTGTCTTGACTCGGACTGGGCGCGCTTGCTGGCCGAGCAGCCAACCAACAACCCGCCGCCGCTCGCGAGCGCGGACACCCTGGCCTATGTCATCTATACGTCAGGCTCGACCGGCCAACCCAAGGGCGTGATGATCAGCCATGCCGCGATTTGCAATCACATGCGCTGGATGCTCGATACGTTCCATTTCGCGGTGTCCGATCGCGTACTGCAGAAAACCGGTGTCTGTGCCGATGCGTCCATCTGGGAATTCCTGGCCTCATTCCTGAGTGGAGGCCGGTTGGTTCTTGCGCGGCAGGACAGCCAGCGCGACCTGCAGGACCTAATACGCCAGATTCAGGAATTCGAGATCACCGTGCTACAGGTCGTTCCGTCGCTACTGCGGGCGCTCGTGGCCGACCCTCAATTTGCCGAATGCCGGAGCTTGCGGCAGGTATTCTGCGGCGGCGAAGTTCTGGACGCCTCTTTGGTGCGCGAGTTTTGCGAGCGGAGTCGGGCGGCACTGCACAACCTGTATGGTCCGACCGAAGCCGCGATCGACGCCACCTGGTGGACCTGTGAGAACGTAAACAGGGATTCAATTCCGATCGGTCGGCTGATTGCGAACCTGCAGGCTTACGTACTGGATGCCGAGCTGCAACCGGTCCCGGCCGGCGTCGTCGGCGAGTTGTATCTAGGGGGGGCGGGGCTGGCGCGCGGCTATCTCGGCCGACCGGAGTTGACCGCGGAGAAATTCATTGCGCATCCGTTCAGTGCGGCGCCGGGGGCGCGCCTGTATCGCACGGGCGATCGCGCACGCTACCTGGCGGACGGGAACCTGGAGTTTATGGGGCGTGTTGATCACCAGGTG
>JANOVQ010000547.1:0-2869 GCA_031417495.1 Pseudomonadota bacterium
TCGATCACCCTGCTCGGCATGTCCGGTGTCGGCAAAACCTATCTCTCATCGCGACTGCGGCAAGCACACTGGTTTCACTACTCCGCCGATTACCGCATTGGCACACGCTATCTGAGTGAGCCGATCCTCGACAACATCAAGCGCCAGGCCATGCAGATCCCGTTCCTGCGCGATTTGTTCCGCTCGGATTCGATTTATCTCTCGAACAACATCACGGTCGATAATTTGACAGCTGTGCTGACCTTCCTCGGCAAACTGGGCGATCCCACGCAGGGTGGGCTTGCGCTCGCAGACTTCAAGCATCGCCAGCAACTCTATCGAGATGCCGAAGTCGCGGCGATGCTCGACGTGCCTGAGTTCATCACCAAGGCGCACAATATTTATGGCTATCGGGATTTCATCAACGATTCGGCGGGGAGCCTGTGTGAACTCGGCGATCCGCACGTTTTGGAAGTCCTCGCCGAACACACCTTGATTCTGTACATCGAGGCGACCGCCGAGAATGGCCGCGAACTTCTGCGGCGCGCGGAAGTGGATCCCAAACCGCTCTATTACCGCACGGAGTTTCTGGACACTGAACTCGCACAGTTCATGGCGCTGCACGGGCTCACTCAAAGCGAGGCGATCAATCCAGATGAATTCGTGCTGTGGATGTTTCCGCGCCTGTTTCAAGCGCGCGTGCCGCGGTATGAAGCGATTGCACGGCAGTACGGTTATACGATCCGTGCCGATGTGCTGGCGCCGGTGCAGACCGAAGCCGAGTTTTTGGCCTGCGTTGAGGAAGTGCTCGCGACGTCGAGCTAATGAAAATTAACCACGCAGGTGGTTTCGTCATCCAGGGCGAAGACCAGGGATCCAGGGGCGCTCCATGTGTCGGATGGATCCCGGATAACCGCTCCGCGGTTTCCGGGATGACGAAACTACCTCCGTGGCTAATCCAGAAGGAGTTGCCCCGTGATTGAACCCGCCTTCCAAATGATCGATACCAACGGCGTCACCCTACGCACGGTCGTCAAAGGTGAGGGACCGCTGGTCATCCTGCTGCATGGCTGGCCGCAATGTTGGTATCTATGGCGCCATCAAATTGAGCCGCTCGTGGCGGCCGGTTATCGCGTTGCGGTGCCTGACTTACGCGGCTTCGGCGGGAGCAGCGCACCGCCGCGGATCGAGGATTACAACATCCGCAAGATGGCCGGCGATGTGGCCGGTCTCGCCCAGGCGCTGGGTGAGACCGAGTTCAATTTAATTGGCCACGACTGGGGCTGTATGGTGGCCTGGAATACCGCACTGCTGCACGCAGACACCTGCAAATCGGTGATGGGCTTGTCCGTGCCCTTCTGGCGCGCCGGCGATGCCACGCTCAATCCACCGGGGATGGATGAACGCTTCTGGTATATCCGATATTTTCAGACCCCAGACGTGGTCGAAGCAGAGCTTGAAGCCGATGTCTCACTCAGTCTGCGCAAAATTTACTACGGGATTTCCGCGGACGCGCCACCACTCACCTGGATCAAGCAACTCGAACATCCGCGCAACAGCCGTCTGTTAGATTTGCTCCCCACCCCAGCTACGTTGCCGAGTTGGTTATCGGCAGACGATCTCGCGTACTACGTCGCCCAATATCAGCGCAGCGGCTTCCGTGGGCCGTGCAATCTTTATCGTAATCTGGCCACCATGAATGCGCTCACACCAGAGATTGAAGGAAAGAAATTCACGCAACCGGCCGCGTTCATCGCCGGCCGCCAAGACAATGTACTGCTCTACGATCCGAATTGGCAGACGGGGTTTGCACAGGCCTTCGAAGACCTCCGCTTCCTGGAATTAATCGATGGTGCCGGGCATTGGTTGCAACTGGAAAAGCCAGCCGAGACCACCGCGCTGATGCTGCGCTTTCTGCGCGAAGTCGCCCCAACCTAAAGGAATTCTTGTGAGCGCTAATGTCTGCAAAGTCGCGGTAGTGACGGGCGCCGGTAGTGGCATCGGGCGCGCAGTCACCTTGGAATTTTTGCGCGTTGGGTATGCGGTGGCGCTGGCCGGGCGGCGTGCAGCGGCACTTGCGGCAACTGTGTCACTGGCGGAAATAGACCCCGCAAGGGTGCTTTGCATCCCGACGGACGTGACGGATCCCGCCGCAGTCGCGAATCTATTTGCGCAAACGCAGCAGACCTTTGGCCGCCTCGATGTGTTATTCAACAACGCCGGTGTCGGCGCGCCGCAGATGAGCATCGATGAGATGTCGATTGCGCAATGGCGGGCGGTGGTGGAGACCAATCTGAACGGCGCCTTCTACTGCGCGCGCGAAGCGTTCCGCCTGATGCGTGAGCAAACCCCGCAGGGCGGCCGAATCATCAACAACGGTTCGATCTCGGCACAGGTGCCGCGACCCGGGACTGCGGTGTACACCGCCACCAAGCACGCCATCACGGGCCTCACGCGAACCTTGGCGCTGGATGGCCGGCCGTATGACATCGCCTGCGGCCAGATCGATATTGGCAATGCCGCCACAGAAATCGCCGAACCCATGCGTAAAGGCATCCGCCAGGCCGATGGCAGTGTGCGCAGCGAGCCGCTGATGGACGTTGAGCACGCGGCAAGTGCGGTACTCTACATGGCGGGGCTGCCGCTCTCCGCCAACGTGCAATTCATGACCGTGATGGCGACCAAGA
The DNA here is from genome assembly GCA_031417495.1 of Pseudomonadota bacterium. Taxonomy (GTDB): domain Bacteria; phylum Pseudomonadota; class Gammaproteobacteria; genus CAIKBL01. Next base: position 2,667 of record JANOVQ010000547.1, read on the forward strand.
TGCCGTTTATTGGGCGGGGTTAGAACTTGGGAGATTGGCCACGGAGAACACCGAAAACACGGAGGTAATTTCGCCATCCCGGAAACCGCACAGGCCTTTTATCCCGTCAGCCCGGACGCCGCGCAGGTCTTTTACCTCGTCAGCCCGGAAGCCGCGTATGCCTTGTACCCCGTCATCCCGGGCGAAGACACGGGATCCATGGG
>JANOVQ010000548.1:0-6027 GCA_031417495.1 Pseudomonadota bacterium
GGGGTAATTTCGGAATGGTGTAATAGGCTGTCTACCTGCAAGGCATAGCTGCCGCGCGAGACGCCGTATTTCGCGCGGAACACTGGCACGTCGTCGATATAGGCGAGCACGGTCTCCGGCAAGTCCAGACGCAGTACGTCACCGGCTTTGAAGTTAATCAGATCCCCAACCGTGATCGCGGTGGACGCGAGTCTGCTGCGCAATTCGACTTCGGCTGTTTTCACTTCCTCCTGCAACAGCGTGCACCAGCGTGCATCTTTTGCGCGGGTATCGCTTTGGATACCCGCATCAAGCAGTTCGCGGATCGGTTCAATCATCGAATACGGCAGCGTCACGTGCAGATAACCTGCGCCACCTTCCAGATCGATATGGAACGTGGATACCACCACCACTTCGCTCGGGCTCACGATATTGGCAAACTGCGGATTGACTTCGGATCCGACATATTCGAAGGCGAGCGGCAGCACCGGTTCCCACGCATCAGTGAGCGACTCGAAGCACATCTCCACCAGTTTGCGTGCGATGCGCATTTCCGTGGCCGTGAACTCGCGCCCTTCAGTTTTGCTTTGAAACCGGCCATCCCCACCGAAGAAGCATTCAACCAAGGAGTGCAGCAGCTTTGGATTGCAGACCAGCAAGGCAGAGCCGCGCAACGGCGCGAGCTTGATGACATTCAAATTCGACGGTTTGAGCAGGGTGTTTACATACTCGCCAAATTTGATCATCTGAATGCCTTCCACCGAAATGACCGGCGAACGGCGCAGCATATTGAACAGACGAATTCGCAGATTCCGCGCGAAGCGTTCGTTGATCATCTCAAGGGTGGGCATGCGCCCGTGCACGATCCGGTCCTGACTCGCAAAGTTGTAGGTCTTGACGCCATCATCAAGCCCTTCGTCGACAGTGGCGATATCGACATCGCCACTGTCGACGCCCGACAGGAGGGCGTCGATCTCAGCTTGCGAAAGGAGGCCTTTACTTGTCATGGCGTGGCCTACTGCATCACCAGACTTGAGAAATAAAGATCCTTGACCGCTTTCGCGACCTTCTTGCTGGCCTGCTTCTTGACGACCTCTTGAACCGCAGTTAGCGCCTCGGTGCGCAGTTTTTCCTTACCTTCATTGGTGGCGAGATCTTCAAAAATCTGGCGGCTCAACAGCATCACCAGGCTGTTGCGTACTGCCGGCATGTGCAGAGTCAACGCCTGCTCCGCTTTCGCGCTGCCGGCGACCACGCTGATTTCCGCTTTCAGGAACTTGGTGTGTTTGTTTTGATCTTGGAAGTTCACGACGAACGCGGGTTCGAGCGAGACATAGGTGGGCCCGGCCTTCTTGCCTTCTTCACCGCCCTCCTCGGCGCTTTCTTCGCCTTCGCCTTCGTCTGCGCTGGCTTCCTCGTCACCTTCCTCGGCGTCGCCTTTTTGATGCTTGGCCGCAACTTCCTTGTGCGTACCGCCAGTCAGCATGAGGGTGGCGCCGACTGCGGCGCCGATCGAAACCACTACCGCGATAACCACGATGATGATGAGTTTCTTGTTGCCCCCGGCCTTGGCTTCGGGTTTCGCTGCGTCAGACATATGCACCTCCAATGACTTTGGAGGTGGAGAGTGCAAGCCTTGTGCCACTCGATACTGGCACAAAGAATCAAGGGGTTAGCAGAAACTCAAGACCACAGTGCCAAGGTCTTGACCCTCCCTTGACCCGACCTCACCAGCGCCGACGGCGCTTTGACAGATCTCTTACGCATACGCATCGATTAAATGGAGCGAGCGCTGGTGACTGCTCACTGGCACCTCGGTCTGTTCGTCCCACGCCGCGCTCGGAGGTGCGAGTGGCGGGCTGCCGGTGGCTTGCCCGCCGAGATGGTCGCGCTGCGGCAACTGTGCAAAAACCCCAGAATCGTGCAACCGCAAGCCAGAGCTTTCCAGCATTTCACGCAATTTTGGCAGCGCGTCGTTCATTGCTTCGCGCACCACCCCGTGCGGCGAAGAGAATTGCACTTTGGCTTCATCTTGTACGAGCGAGATCCGGACTTCGATCGGGCCGAGTTCGGGTGGGTTGAGGCTGATATGGGCGAGTTTGACCCCATGCTCGACCAACACTGTCACCTGTTCGGCGAAACGGGCAGCGAACTGCGGGCTCATGAGGGGAAGCTTGCTGTCCAGGGTCAACTTCGGGGCTTCCGTTTTTTCCGCGGGGTGGCCTGCCGCGACGGCAAGGCCTTCCGTCCCCGGCACGGGCGTCGTGGCGGCCGAGGTATTGGCAGCGAGCGCCAAGGCGCCTGCTCCCGCTGACTCACCGGCGAGTCCGGCTTGACCCTGCGCACCGAAGACGTTTAAGAATCCCTTGTTCGCGGTCGCGACATCGGCGTCGGTGGCCGTCACGGGCAGCTGCTGGGGGGCGAGATCTGGTTTCTCTGATTTCACGACAGGCGCTCTTGCGCCGTTGGCGAGAACTGGCGCGCGCGTAGCGCGTACGCTGGCAGTGACCCCATCTGGGAGCTTCAACTCAGCGTTCACTATCGGAATGGAGACGGCACCCAGCAGTCCGGTGGCAGCGAGATCAGGCGGCAATTGCGCGTCTGCCACCGGCAATTCAGCGCCGGGCACAGTCGTCGCTGGCGCCTCAATAGGTGGTGGTGGTGGCGGTACGACGGCCTGCATGACATTCGCGAAGGCCGAGGGCTCGCCCTCATCGCGCGGCTTGTTGTCCTGCTCATTCAGGCTCTTAGCGGAGCTCGGCGAGGTTGCCAGCGGATTTATTGCGACTGCATCACTCATGTTTCGCGCCTTAGTGCTAATGGACAAATCGAGCTTCACTAAAGGTCAGAGCAATGGCCATGCCAGCCACGAGCGGTTAACGCTCGCACACGGATAGCTTGCCCGCAGCCAGTGGTTTATGGTTCGCCCGCAGCGCGCCGCGCGGGAGCGCTTCCCTTAGCCACAAAGGTTTTTACCCAGCATGCAACAGAGCACGGCTTTAACCACCATTCGGCGGCGCATTTTAGTCACTGGCGGCGCTGGCTTCCTGGGCTCGCATTTGTGTGCCGCGCTGCTGGAGGCCGGCCACGAGGTCCTGTGTGCGGATAACTTCTACACCGGCACCAAGGACAACATTGCCGAACTTTTCGGCCATCCCTATTTCGAACTGATGCGACACGACGTGACCTTCCCGCTCTATGTCGAATGCGACGAGATCTACAACCTCGCCTGCCCGGCCTCGCCGGTGCACTATCAGTTCAATCCCGTGCAGACCGTCAAGACCAGCGTGCATGGCGCGATCAACATGCTGGGCCTCGCCAAACGGGTTCGCGCCAAAATTCTGCAAGCCTCGACCAGCGAGGTGTATGGCGATCCGAGCGTCCATCCGCAGGTCGAAACCTACTGGGGGAACACCAATCCAATTGGCCTGCGCGCGTGCTACGACGAGGGCAAGCGCTGCGCCGAAACTTTATTTTTCGATTATCACCGCCAGCATCAACTGCGCATCAAAGTCGCGCGGATCTTCAATACGTACGGACCGCGCATGCACCCGAATGACGGGCGAGTGGTCTCCAATTTCATTGTGCAGGCGCTGCGCAACGAGCCGATCACACTCTACGGAGATGGCCAGCAAACGCGTTCTTTCTGCTATGCCGAGGATTTGATTCGGGGACTTATCGCCTTCATGCACACCGCAGATGAGGTGATCGGTCCGATCAATCTCGGCAACCCCGACGAATTCACAATCGCCGAGCTGGCTGCGATCGTGATCGAACTCACCGGCTCACGCTCGCCGCTCGTGTACAAGCCCCTGCCGAGCGACGATCCCAAGCAACGCTGCCCGGACATCACCCGCGCCCGTACCGAATTGCAGTGGGAACCGCAGGTAAAGTTGCGCCAGGGCCTGGTCCCGACCATTGCCTACTTCGAGGCGCAGTTAAAGAAGACGACCGCGGCGGGAATTGGGGCGGGGCGCTGATGTTCCCCATGGATCCCGCCCCGGATATTTGCTTTGCAAATTCCGGGATGACGAGGTTCTGGGCTGCGCGCGTTCCGGGATGCTGGAGTTCTGGGCTGCGCGCTTCCCATTATTCGCGCGGACTCGCGCACCACCTAAACCCCGTCATCCCGGGCGGAATGACGGCAGCCGCGTAGACCCGGGATCCAGGGGCATTTGAGGTTCCGAATGGATTCCGGATAAGTGCTCCGCACTTTCCGGGACGACGGGTTCTTGAACCGAGCCTTCGGTTATTCGCGGGGACTCGCGCGCCAGCGATCATCAATCTCGTGTTGCAATCGATTCTCGGCCTGTCGCACCTCGCTTAAGCGCGCGCGGGTCGCGACACCCTGCAGCGCACTCACTTTTTGCTTGTGCCCTATTAACTGTAAGCGTTCGCGCTCGCAGCGCCGCAGCGCGCCGCGCAGCTTCTGCTCCAAACCCATGATCGCGGCATCGATTCGCTGCACGAACACGCGCAGTTTCTGCGCCTCGTAACTCGCCAGCGAGGCACCATCGCCAAGACTCTTTAAGTACTCGGCTTGATAGTCCCGCAGGCTCTGCAGCTGTGCTTCTTGTGCGGTGACTTCGCGCTGCGCGGCGGCATAGGTCTGCGCCGCAATTTGTTCTTCGGTGGTGGAGAGCCGCGCGATTCTGGTCATCCGTTGCGAACGTTTCATCGGAGATCAGCGCGCCGCTTAGCGCAGGACCAGACTGAGGGTTGCAATCGCTGCATCGAGATTCACCGCCTCATGCGGATCTTGACGCAGGAAGCTGACTAACTTGCCACGCATTTCGATCGCGCGATCAAGTTCGGGATTCGCCCCCGCGTGATAGGCGCCCACGTTAAATAGATCCTGGTTCTGCTCGTAGAGCGAGTAGTTATGGCGGAAATTCTTGGCGAGATCGAGGTGCGCGTTTTGCGTGACTTGGGTCATGGTGCGGCTGATGGAAGCCTCGACATCAATCGCGGGATACTGACCACGTTCCGCCAACGCACGCGACAGGACAATATGGCCATCGAGAATCGCGCGCGCGTTCTCGGCGACCGGATCGCTGCCCTCATCGCCTTCCGTCAACACAGTGTAGAACGCGGTGATTGAACCTCGACCCGGCAAGCCATTGCCCGCGCGCTCAACCAATTGCGGAAGACGCGCAAAAACCGACGGCGGATAACCGCGCGTCGCCGGTGGCTCGCCGATGGTCAGGGCGATTTCACGATAAGCCTGTGCATAGCGAGTAAGCGAATCCATCAGGAGCAGCACATGCTTGCCCTGATCTCGAAAATATTCCGCGATACAGGTCGCCAAAGTCGCGCCGCGCATGCGCATGAGCGGCGGGTTATCCGCTGGCGTAGCAACCACCACCGCGCGCGCGAGTCCTTGTTGGCCCAGACTGTCGTCGATAAATTCTTTGACTTCGCGACCTCGCTCACCGACCAACCCCACCACAATCACGTCGGCATTGGTAAAGCGCGTCATCATGCCGAGCAGCACACTTTTACCGACGCCGCTGGGCGCAAACAAGCCGATACGCTGACCACGTCCGACCGTTAGCAAGGCGTTAATGGAGCGCACACCCACATCGAGCGGCACGCGGATCGACGCCCGATCCAGCGGATTGATCGGCACCCCTTGCAGTGGCTGGCGCTGCGTCAGGCGCAAGGGCCCGCGCCCGTCGAGCGGCTGACCTGCGCCATCGATCACGCGCCCCAACAAACCATCACCCACCGCAATGTCGCCGGCGCCACCTTGCGGGATCACCCGCGCGTTGGGCGCCAAACCGCGCGTACTGCCAGTCGGCATCAGGAACACGCGTTCGCCAGAGAAGCCAACCACCTCCGTATCCAGCCGCTCTCCGTTCCGATTCAGCACAATGCAACGATCACCTATCGCCGCTTCGCAGCCCACCGCTTCCAAAGTTAAACCCACCATCCGCGTCAGTTTGCCTTCTACTGCCAGCGGCGGTGGTTCCGTCAGCCGTGTGGAGAGCTGCTGCAAGCGCTGCAGCCAACGTGCGGTATCTTCAGTGCCCACGGTCTTCGCCGCGT
>JANOVQ010000549.1:0-10623 GCA_031417495.1 Pseudomonadota bacterium
GGCCTGTTTTGCCCGGGCACCCTTGGGCCCGAGAATTAACGGTTTTTATCAAGTCTTTTCGCTAACTGTTGATTACACTAGGCCAGCTAAGGAAGGCAGAAGAGCATCAAAAAATGCGCTCGCAACGGAAGCTAAGGAGAGTGGTGGATCTTAAACACAAAGCAAGACGCGGCTTGGAGAACGGAAATGCTCATTTTGACCAGACGGGTAGGTGAATCGCTGGTGATCGGTGATGAAGTGAATGTCACGGTCCTTGGCATTAAGGGGAATCAGGTCCGGATCGGGGTGAATGCCCCTAAAGATGTGTCAGTGCACCGCGAGGAGATCTATCAACGAATCCAGCAGGAGAACTCGGAGAAGGTCGCGAGCGTCGGCGATTAAGCGCCCGCCTTTACGGGACCGCACCGCCCCGGTATTCTTCACCCCCCTGGAGAGATGGCCGAGTGGCTGAAGGCGCTCCCCTGCTAAGGGAGTATGGGCCAAAAGCCCATCGCGGGTTCGAATCCCGCTCTCTCCGCCACCTAGTCTTGCCCCCTCTGCTCGCGCGTGGGGCTCTAGAACATTAGTCCCACATTTCGTGGGATTAGCGAGCAAAGCCCCTTTTATCCCCCCGATTCTCCGCGCGAGATTACGGCGCAAAAGTGCCCGTTTCGAGGCGTTTTCTCGCGCGCGGTCGTGCGCAGTCGGGTTTTGTCGGAGGCGCCAGAATTGGCGCTTAACTGAAGAATCCGAAGGCTTCGCGTTGCGCAGTGTTGGCGCCGACACAGAATTGAGCCATTTCCGTGGTGTCGGCCGATCTCCTATTGAGCCAGCGTAGCGGGCTCAGAAGCCGCGACGACGCTAGAGATTTGCTCTCCACTACTGGCTCAGTGTGGCGTCGGCACCATGGCTCAATTTGAGATCGGCGCCAACAGTCTCGGCTTTTCGTTCGAGGATATGACCAGTGTGCCTTATGGCCGTGAGGACATCGGTGGCCAAACTGGCAGCCCGGCCGAGACGATCTCCTAGCAGTTGATTGGCAGCGTCCCGGTCGTCCCGATTCCCCCACCGGCCTCGTGTTGCTGGCCGGCTCGATACTCAGTCTGACGAACTACCGGCGCCGTAATCGAATTAGTACTGGAGAATTGCTTCTTCGACTGCAGGTCAACGCCTTTGCCACAAACGGGTGTCGCTGGCGAGCAAAGCGCCGGTAACCAGCAAGAGCCCGGCAAAGTCTTCAACGCGCAGCGATTCGTGCAGCCACCGTGTACCAAACACAATCGCAGGCAGGGGCACCAACAGATTGACCAGCAGGAGGCTGCTGGCGCCCGCACGGGCCAGGATTCGAAAGTAGAGTACATAGGCGAACGCCGTCGAGACAACGCCGAGCGCGAGCACCGCGGACCAGATCTTCAAGCTGGGAATGGCCAGCGTCCAGGGTTGCTCAACAAACAGCGCGAGCGGCGTCAGCAGGCAAGCTGCCGCCGTAACCTGCCCGGTAGCGGTAATCAGTGGCGCGATTCCGTCGCGCGCGAAGCGACGGCCAAATGCACCAGCCAACGCAAAGCTCGCCGCGCCGAGTAAACAGGCGGCAGTTGCCGCCAGCTCGGCGCTGTCGCCACGCAGTGATTGCGTACCGGCGATCGAGATCACACCTGCGAACCCGGCTCCGCACGCGAGCACTTTATTGCGCGTAACCGGTTCGTCCGGCAACAGCACCGCGGCGCTGATCAGACCGAGCAGTGGCGTGGTCGCGACGAGGATGGCGGCAAGCCCTGATGAAATGGTGAGCTGCGACCAGATGATGAGCGAGAATGGAAATACGTTATTGAGCAACCCCATGATCGTGAACGCCGGCCAGTTCTGACCGCGCATGCTGCGCGTGCCGCCAGACACCGCGAGCACCCCCCATAAGCACAGCGCCGCGAGCAGGATGCGCAGCGCGGCGAGCGTAAGGGGAGGAATGGCCCCGAGCGAAATCCCAATAAAAAGGAATGAGCTACCCCAGATCAATGCCAGCAGCAGCAGGCTGAGGCCCTCTTCGAGCCCCGGCCTTAGTGCCTGTCCATCGCCCGTGTTCGCAATCACCCATTGCGGCCCGCAGGCCGCACTGTCATTTTTTCTTGCCCACCGACTTTGCGACTGATCGTTGCCATGATGCGCGGAACTTCGCTGCCGTTAGCGGCCCGACCTTGTCGCCCCAATCCTGGCCGCCCGGCGTCTTCAACCAGTCCACAAATTCGGGCAGCTGATTGAATCGTTTCCACGGCAAATCCTTCCACAAGGCAAATTCGATCGGCCCATCCCACGGCGCCTCGGCGAGGTAGGCATCGCAGATTTCCTGCTGGTTGGGATATTCCCGAATGCCCCACGGCACGCCCATCGGCGCGTCGGTGTGGACTAGAAACAAGCAGCCACGGCGGCTGGCGAACGGCCCATGCCAGAACTCCTGCGGATGGCCGACCGCAGAGCCTGGCCCCAGCACACCTTCGTCGGCGATGAAGCAATCGCCTTCGAGAATAAACAGCTCTTCAAAGCACTCATGATGATTGTGCTCGAACGGTGTCGCCATGCCCGGCGCCACGTACTCCATGCGCAGGTGTCCGCCCGGCCCCCCCTCGTAACCATCACCGTGCGGATCGGGTAAGCGCAGCGCCTTGTGCAGGATGCTGTGCGAAGTCGGTACGCTCTGCCGCCACGCCGCCTTGTGACTCTGCACAACGCGGTTAACCGTATAGGGCGGTGGGAAGGCCGGCATGTGCGGATTCCAATAAAGAAACGCCAGTGCGCCCGCCTCCGATGTAAGCTCCCCGCCGCCGCAGCCCTGTGGAATGTGCACGTAGCCGCTCGGCCCCACTTTCTCGCCTTCGAGCGCGAGATCGCCGCGCAGCAGGAAGAATTCGATCGAACCGACGGCATCGTCCGCATTACGACGCCAGCCCTTGGGGATATCGACCAGCCATGATTCTGCGGCGCTGTGCGAGTCGCGGCTCATCAATGAACCATCAAGCCCGGCCGCCACCGGGAGATCATTCACGCGCTCTCGCGGCAGATCCATATAGGTGTAGAACTGCGGGTTTTCGCGACGCCAGTGTTCATTTCTCATGTTGAAATTTCTCCGTGTGTTACAACACCTCTGCGGCTTATGCTACGCGCATCATCGGCAGGGTCGTGTCGGCCGCATAGGCAAGAAAGAAATCAAGCGCTTCGGGTTCCGCCATGGAACCGCGAAAATCGCGCACATCGCTGATCAGGCCCATCATTACGCGGCGTACTGGCACTTCCATTTTCTTGCCTGTGCGCGTGTAAGGGATTTGCTTGACAGAGAGTATGGCGTCGGGCACGTGGCGCGGCGAATACGCGCGCAGCACCGCGTTAATAGTCTGTTCGAGCGTACCATCAAGTTCGACGCCGGCCTTGAGCTTGACGAACAGTGGCATGAAAAAAGTACCGCCTGGCAGATCGAGATTCACGATCAGGCTGTCGGCAATCTGCGGCAGCGCCTCGATCGTGCGATAGATCTCGGCGGTACCCATGCGCACACCGTAACGATTGAGGGTGGCATCGGAACGACCACGCACGTAGCACCCGCCGCGCGAGTTCATCACGAAGTAATCGCCATGGCGCCACACGCCTGGATATTGGTCGAAATAGGTTTCGCGATAGCGTCGATTATCGACGTCGTTCCACAGGTACAAGGGCATCGACGGCAATGGCTGGGTCACCACGAATTCCCCGACAGCGTCGAAAATCTCGTTGCCATCATCATCGAAGGCGTGCACATCGGCACCTAGGAAGCGCGTCTGGATCTCGCCTGCGCGCACCGGCAGCAGCGGACAGCCACCCACGAAGCTCGATGAAATATCGGTGCCCCCGCTCGCCGAGTTGATCCACAGATCTTCTTTTACGTTGGCGTAGAACCACGCGAAGTGAGCGGGCGATGCCGGTGAGCCGGTACAGAAGATCCCTTCCAGTCTACTCAAGTCAAATCGTTCGCACGGCACCACTTCTTTGTCCATCATCAAGGATACGAAAGCTGGACTCGCGCCGAAGAACGTCGTCCCGGTGTCCGCTGCCATGCGCCACAGTACGTCGGCATCCGGATAAGTCGGATTGCCGTCGTAAAGCACGATTGCGCTGCCGGTCAGCAGACAACCGGTCAGCACGTTCCAGGTGATCCAGCCGCTCGTAGTGAACATGAAGGTCGTCGAGTGCGGCCCGAGATTCATGTGAAAAGAACAGAACTTGAGTAGTTCGAGCAGCACGCCGCCATGGCCGTGCACGATGGCCTTGGGCAGGCCAGTAGTACCTGATGAGTAAACGATCCACAGTGGGTGACTGAAATCCGTGTCCTCGAATTCGACGCCCGATGCCGGGAGTACCGTCGCCTGCACCTCGTCCCAGGTCAGTGCGTGCGGCACGGGTCGGAATGGCACTTGCGGCTGCAGATAGGCAACCGTGATCACCTGCCGTACCGAGGGCAGCGCCGCAAGCAGGGTCGCGACGTCGGCGCGCCGATCGAAATCGCGGCCGCCATAGCGATAACCGTCGACTGCGAACAATGCGACTGCTGCCACCTGTTGGAAACGATCGAGCGCGCTCTTGATCCCGAACTCGGGCGCGCAGTTCGACCAGACCGCGCCGATGCGTGCCGCACCGAGGAAGGCGATCACAGTCTCCGGAATGTTCGGCATGAATGACACCACGCGATCACCTGGTTTGACGCCAAGCTCGCGCAGGGTTTGCGCCACACGCGCGCTGGCTGCGGCAAGCTCAGTCCAGCTTACGCGGCCGAGGGGCCTGAGTTCGGATAGATAAGCGAGCGCGGTGCTGTCGTCGCGGGTTCGCCGCAAGATCTCGCGCGCATAGTTGATCCGCGCACCGGGAAACCAGCGCGCGCCCGGCATCGCGTGCGATTCGAGCACACGCTCGAAAGGTTTCGACGAACGCAGTTCGAAGTAATCCCACACAGAGCGCCAGAAGCGCTCGATATCGGCTACCGACCATTGCCAGAGGTCCTCGTAGTCAGCGAACTCACGGCCCTCCCGCGCCGTGAGCCAGCCCATGTAACGCGCGATGTGGGTACGCCGCTGAAACTCCGCGCTCGGCGTCCATAATATTTGACCTTCCTGAACCATCTCCACTGTCACTGCTACCAGTTCTTGCGCTCGTTATGCTGGTGATAAATCTTCGCCGCTATGCGCCATCCGCGCTCGAACCTGAGCAGGCTGATGTAGTCGGTATAGATGTGTACACCTTCGTTGTAGAGGTGAAGCTTCACGATGGCCGCACCGCCGGTGACATCGACCGTCGCGAATTCGTAGCGCCAGATGTTTTTGGGATCGGCGGCGTCGTAGCCGTCAGCCAGTGACTGCTCAAGCTTCGTCGTCCATACGCCGATTGGAAACCGGCCGAGATCGTTGCCTTCGGCCGAGAAGATCGCAAATTCCTCGTGAAAACCACGGCGCATGGCGTCGACGTTGCGCGCGTTAAATGCGCCGTTTAGATAGGTCTCGACGATATGTGACTTGACCTGTTCGACGTCCTGCTGGTTGCTGTTCATTGGGTCTTATCCTTGCTCATGATCAGATTGCTTGCGACGCCACGCTGGCGGGACGTGGGCAGTGCCAGCGCCGCCCCGCTCGAGAGCTGGGCGGCGTAGCTCGCGACGACCTCCAGCACGCTCGGCAGCTCACCCGCTTCATCGGTTGCGAGCGCACGGTGCAGGACGCTGTCCAGGTGTTCGTGCATGAGTTGCCAAGCCCGCGCGAGATCTCCCTTGAGCAGCGCATCAAGCACGGCCCGATGTTCCTCGATGCTGCAGCTCGGCCACTGCGGTCGCCCGTATAGTCCCAGGATCAGTGCGCTGCGCGTGACCAACGAAGTGATGTACTTCAGCAGCAACGGGCTGCCAGTCAGTTCGGCGAGCACGAGGTGGAATTCCGCAGCGTGCCGGATGTAGCCGGGGCTGCCCGCGCGAAAGGCGCTTTCTTCGCTGGCAATGCAGGTTTCGAGTGATTTGACGGCGGGGGCGTCGAGCGTGCCACAGGTGCGTTCGACGACGATGCGTTCCAATTCGATCCGAACAGCAAAAACGTCGCGTGCTTCTTCGAGTGAAGGTCGCGCAACGGCGGCGCCGCGATTGGGCTCGATCGTGACCAGTTCCTCCGCGCGCAGGCGTTCGAGGGCGCGGCGCACTACCGTGCGGCTCACCCCGAGCTGTTCGCCGATACCATCCTCGGGCAGTTTAGCGCCCGGCGGCAGAGCCTGTTCGAGAATCGCCAGACGGAGCACCGCATACACCAACTCCGGCCGGTTACCCCATTCGGCGAGCGGGGCAAGCGCTATGGTTGCTTGATTTGCCATTAGGGCCACGTATAGTTTGTATACGATACTTAGCTGAAATCGTATGCAAATGCTAGCGAATGTGATGCTTGCGAGCAGCCCGGTGGTCCGACGCGGCGCGGAAACCCGTGGCGACCCCACCGCGGTGGGCAACTGACAGCGCGCGCGGTAGGAGGATTCGCGCATCGACACCATACTCAGAAACGCGCGCCTCGCCGATCGGCCTGGGCTACCAGCGCTCGACATTGGCCTGGCCAACGGCCGCATCGCCGCGCTCGAACCAGGGCTCGTCGCTGATGCACGCGAAATCGATCTAGGCGGACGCCTCGTGACCAGTGGCTTCGTCGAATCTCACCTCCACCTCGACAAGTCCTGCATCCTCGAGCGCTGCCAGACAGCGCGCGGCGATCTCGACGAAGCAATCCGGGAAGTGGCCAAGGCCAAGGCGGCATTCACCTCCGAAGATGTCTACGTGCGCGGACAGCGTACCCTTGAGAAATGCATCCTCAACGGCACCACTCACATGCGGACCCAACTTGAGGTCGATCCGGTAATCGGCTTGCGCGGGCTCGAAGGCGTTGTGGCGCTGGTTAACGATTACCGATGGGCAATCGATATCGAAATCTGTGTGTTTCCGCAGGAAGGCCTGCTCAACAACCCAGGCACCGATGAGCTGCTGGTCAAGGCGCTCGAGAGTGGCGCTACGGTGGTCGGCGCGGCACCTTATACAGACAGTGAGCCCGCTGCGCAGATTGTGCGCATCTTCGAGCTCGCACGGGCTTTCGACGTCGATGTCGACATGCATCTTGACTTCGGACACGATCCCATCGCGCTCGATCTCGAGCAGGTGTGTATGCTGACTGAACGTTTCGGCTACGGCGGGCGGGTCACCATTGGGCACGTCACCAAACTCGCCGCGGTGGCGCCCGCGCGTCTGCGAGAAGTCGGTCGGATGCTGGCCGGGGCCGGTGTCGCTCTGACGGTGCTGCCAGCGACCGATCTGTTCCTGATGGGACGCCATCAAGATCACGCGGTCATGCGCGGTGTGACCCCAGCCCACCTGCTCCTCGCGGAGCAGGTTAATTGCTCACTGTCGACCAACAATGTGCTCAATCCCTTCACGCCGTTTGGCGACTGCTCGTTGCTCCGCATAGCCAACCTGTATGCCAATATCTGCCAGGTCGGACGGCGCGCAGACATGCTCGAGTGTTTCCACATGATCACCAGCCGCTCGGCGGCGCTGATGCGACTAGGAGGTTACGGCCTCGCAGTCGGCTGTAGCGCCGATCTGGTCGTACTCGACGCAACCGATCCGGCGCAGGCGGTGGCAGAACTGGCGCAACCGATGTACGGCTTCAAACGCGGCCGCCAGACTTTCACGCGCGCGCTGCCTGAGCTGCACCGCCCCAGGCCTCCGCAATGAGCGCAGCGCCGCTGCCCTTCGATAATGTGGGCGCGTTTTGTCGTAACAACCATGTGGCGCTGGCGCCGCTCGCGCATGGGCCGCTGGATGGTTTACGTTTCGCCGCCAAGGATGTATTCGACATTGCCGGCACGCGCAGCGGGTTTGGCAATCCGGACTGGCTGCGCAGCCATGCACCAGCGTCCTCTACTGCGCTGGTTATCGATGCGTTGCTTGCGGCCGGCGCCGCGCTGCGCGGTCGGACGCTGACCGACGAGTTGACTTACAGCCTGTCTGGTGAGAACGCGCATTACGGCACACCACTCAATCCCGCCGCACCGGAGCGTATCCCGGGTGGTTCTTCAAGCGGCTCAGCATCGGCAACCGCCGCCGGCCTGGTCGATTTCGCCTTGGGCACCGATTGCGGTGGTTCAGTACGTCTACCGGCGAGCTATTGCGGCATCCTCGGCATCCGTCCGACCCACGGCCGCATCAGCGTTCAAGGTGTGATCCCGTTTGCACCGAGCTTCGACGTCGTCGGCTGGTTCGCACGCGATGCACGGGTGTTCGAACAGGTCGGCTGCGTGCTGCTCCGATCCGCGCCATGCAGCGCGCGCGCGACGCTGCTCACACTCGCCAGCGACGCGTTCGAACTTGCCGGCGCGGCGATCGAAAACACCCTCGCGCCCGCTGTCGAGAAGCTCGGCACCAGTATCGGTAAAGTACGCCGCATACGCATCAGCGAGGCCGGTCTCGCCGATTGGTTTGAGGTTTTTCGTATCCTCCAGGGGGCCGAAATCTGGGCCAATCGACGCACGTGGTTCGAGCGGGAAAAGCCGGTAATCGGTCCCGGCATTCGCGAACGCCTGGCCTGGGCCGCGAGCATCGATGGCGCGACCGTGGCCATTGCTCGCGCACAGCACACCGCGATCCGCGCCCATCTGGCACGCCTGCTGGAACCCGGCGAGATCCTGTGCCTGCCGACCTCGCCGCGGGTCGCGCCGCTCAAGGGCACTGCGCAGGATCTGCTCGAAATCGAATACCGTGCTCAGGCCATGTGCCTGCTGTGTATCGCCGGCCTCGGCGGGTTGCCACAGGTCAGCATTCCGATCGCGCGCTACGAAGGTCTGCCGCTCGGTTTGTCGCTGCTCGGCGCGCCGGGTAGCGATATGTTGTTGTTGGCGGAAGCCAGCCGCCTGCTCGCCATCTGATCTACTTTGGATTCCTTACTCTTGGAGAAGCCCGCCATGGACTATGCCAACCTCCGTCTCACCCGCGACGGCGCGGTCGCGACCCTGACCATCGATCGACCAGAACGCCTTAACGCGCTCAATCCCGCGACGATGCGGGAGATCGCGCAGGCAATCGCCGCGGTTGACGATGACCCGGCCATGCGCTGCCTCATCATTACCGGCGCCGGCGACAAAGCCTTCATTGCCGGTGCGGACATCAGCGCAATGGTCGCCATGTCTGGTTTCGAGGAAAAAAGATTCGCCAAGCACGGACTCGGCGTCCTGCGCGATCTTGAAACCCTGCGCATGCCCGTAATCGCCGCAGTCAACGGCTTTGCGCTCGGCGGTGGCACCGAGCTCGCCCTGGCCTGTGACCTTATTATCGCCGCCGATACCGCTCGCTTCGGACAACCGGAAATCAAGCTCGGCATCATTCCCGGTTTCGGTGGCACTCAACGCCTACCGCGTCGTATCGGCCTATCGAAAGCACGGGAGATGATCTACACCGGCGACATGATCGATGCCGCGACCGCACTGCGTTACGGATTGTGTAACTACGTCTTCCCGGCCGCCGAACTCATGCCGGCATGCCGAGCCCTCGCCGCAAAAATTGCTTTGCAGGCGCCACTGGCCGTGCAGCAAGCCAAAGTCGCCATCAACGCCGGCATTGAGATGGACCTCGATAACGCCCTGCGTTTCGAAACCGAAGCGGTGGCGCTTACCTTTGCAACCCGCGACAAGCAGGAGGGTATGCAGGCGTTTCTGGAAAAACGCCCGCCGCGTTTCAGCGGCGCGTAACTGCGCGCCCCACTGTTCTTCCCCGTGCCCACAGCTACCCAGGGTATGGGTCGCGCCGCGGCGGTAGCTTTGGGGGATAAGGGGGAGCGATATTTCCTCCAGCCCCTAGTCTGCCCAGAACTCCCGGAACCGTTCGGCCGACAGCTCCGTGTACCGAACCGTATGCTGGATATTTGCGTGGCCCAGGTAATGCTGTACCGCCCGGGTGTCCTCGCCCGCGTTTGCCAGCTTGAAGCCACACGCATGACGGAGCATGTGCGGGTGCACCGGGAACGATATTCCCGCACGCACGCCAGCTCTGGTGACCAGCTTCCTCACTGTATCTGTCGTCAATGGCCCACGGCGCTCGGTCACGAACACATATTGCGTGTCGGGATAATCGCGCTGTAATCGACGGAGCGCGCGAATCTCGGGGCCATGGAGTGGATGTGTCGACGGCACGCCCCGCTTACGTCGAGTCACGTGGAGCAGGCCTTGCGTCAAATCCACTTGGTCCCATCGCAGCGACACTAACTCAGAGACGCGCAGGCCGTGTCGAAAGGCAATCAAGATCAAGGTCTGGTCGCGATGACCATGTCGGCCTTGCGCGCCGGCAGATTTCACCAGCGCCTCCACTTCTCCTTCAGTCAGATATTCGCGCGCCCGCACATCGCAATTCTTGGGCTTGCGCGGCAACTTTCCGGAAAACGAGGGTCGGTGCAGGGGAATGACCCTGGCTGAAGTCCGCATGATTGCTCACCTCGGGGTTGCTGACTTTCCGGAAGAGGGGCATTTTCGGGAAAGTCAGGGGTATAAAAAATTGGGTGCCGGTTTTGGTGGAACTTAATCGTCCTCGTCCTCGTCTTCGTCGATGCCACGGGCCGCTCG
>JANOVQ010000550.1:0-29908 GCA_031417495.1 Pseudomonadota bacterium
GGTCTGTGCGCAACGTGAGCAGTTCCGTTCGGATGATCCGGCGCTCGCCGGCTGGATCGGCCAGCTGTGGCGGCATTCGCTCGCGTGCGCGGTCGCCGGGAAGTGGATCGCCGAGCGTTGCGGTTACCGTGAGCGCGCGAACGAAGTCTTTCTCGCCGGACTTTTTCACGACATTGGCAAGCTTATGCTCTTCAAGGCGATCGAAGATCTGCGGCGCCGGCAGCTGATCCAGGCCGACCTGCCAAACGCGCTGGTGCTTGAAATTGTCGGCGCGCTGCACGCGGAGCAAGGCGCCCTGCTGCTCGCGCGCTGGAACCTGCCGCAGCAGTATATCGACATCACGCGGGGCCATGCGGAAGCTGATGCCGATGAACTGAACCCCATCAGCCTGATGGTCCGGCTTGCGAACCTCGCGTGCCTCAAACTGGGGCTGGACCTCCGCCATGAGCCGTCGATTGTGCTGGCCTCAACCCCCGAAGCCGCAGCGCTCGGCATCAAGGAAGTGGCACTTGCCGAACTTGAAATCATGCTCGAAGACGGGGTGATGAAGCTCGGCGTGTAAGCATCAGCGATGCGGCCCGCAAGCTTTTCCCGGTGGTGGATGACCCTGGATTCGCGGTGACTCCCCGCGCCTGTGATGCCGATCACATCCTGGCCAACTTCGCCGGATATTTTCGCCACTATTTCTCAAGTTCGGTGGCTTTTGACCGCTCTAGCATCTACATCTTATATCCACCACGGGCCGCGGTGCCCGGGAGCTGAAAAGAGAGATTATGTGTAGTCGAGAATCGCTTTCCCGTGTCATCCCGATGGTGCTGCTGGTGACCTTGACGAGCTTTGTACTCACCGGTTGTGCGACGATTTCAGCGCCCGCCGGTGCGCAGGATCCCGCCACCGAACGGGCCGAAAATAGCCGAACTCAGGAAATTTTCAGGTACCAGAGCCGGGTCGCAAGCAGTGTGCTGGACCGCTATGCCTATCTGGAAATCGAGGATGGCGCTGATCTTGACCCCACGTTGGTTGCCGCGGATGCGCGGATGGCGGAAGTCTGCCGGTTTTTAAACGAAGCCGCGCTCGACAAGGCTGAAGGGCACGCGTTGGGTTGGGAGCTCAAACTCAAGGTATTCGCGACCACCAGCGCCTGCGCCCAGGCCGCGCACGAGGTGGAGTCACTCTTAAACAACGCTGGCAGCAGCGTCGCGACCGCCAAGTTATAAAATTCGAACGAGCGCTGGGCAGGCCCTGCCCCGCGCGACACGCGCCTGGGCACATCGCGATCAGGCGTGTCGGCGCTACGCTTTTTGTCCTGCCCTATTCGCTACGATCTGCCCATCCCACTGCGCGCCAACGCCGACCTATAAACCGCGCTGCAAACACATCGACTCCAGCCGCGCGTTAGAGCCGATCGCGGTGTTGTTAACCCCTTGAATTTGCGAGAGTGCGGCAAGACAGGTCTGCTGGCTCTCAAAAACGGTTTTGTCGATCACGAGATCATTGCCATTGGCGGTGACCGCGATAACCCAAAGTATCCATTGCATAGTGAATCATCCTGCGCTGGGACCGCCTGACTTGATTTCCTCGATCCCGCAGGCAGTCGGATTGCCGGATCGATTTTCGCCTTATCAGCGACGAAGTTTCAGTAGCACATACATTGCCCCGGTACCCCCGTCGACCGGGCGCGCGCTGACATAGGCGACGACCGAGTCCGTGTGCGCCAGCCAAAACGCCACGCGCGGTTTAAGCACCGGGGCGTGAGCCGGGGTGCGAAATCCTTTCCCGTGCACGATGCGCACACATTTGCGACCCGCTGCCACACAGGCGTGAAGAAATTCCGCCAGCAGCTCACGCGCTTCAGCGATGGTGCAGCCGTGCAGATCCAAGGAGTCCTCAAGGACGAATTCTCCGCGCCGCAGCCGGCGCCAGGGTGCGGGCTGAACCCCGTTGCGTTTGAACTCCAGGTGCTCTGATACGACGAGTTCGGCGACTGACGGCTCGCGCAGCTCGAATGCCGCAGCGGGGCTGACAACCTTACGCGGAGCGGCTTTGGGCTGAGGCTTGCGGACCAGATGGGCCTCTGCATACAGACGCCGCACGTCACCTGTTGCCGCGCGGAATAACGCGCTGTCTTCTGCCGTCGCCCCTTTCTCGTGGGCGATGCTTTGGGGCGTCGGTGGGTGAATTCTGGACATGAGGTTACGGGGGTGCCGCTGAGGGTAGGAATGTATCACGCCATAATCGGCGACCCAATTCCAGGTGGGGTTTTAATCACGTGCGGGTGCGGCGTGATAATCTCGCGGCAGCAGTCCAGAAAGTGCTGAAGCGACCTCCAAGCCATGTGGAACAAACCTGAAATGACGCCTCTGCGCTTGTTTGCCGCGCAGACTTCGCGCGCTGCAAAAAGTGCGCTGACGGGGCGACCGCTCGGCCCTGCGCCGCGTCCGCGCGGACATCCCGATCCTAACTATCGCACGATGATTCTGACCTCAATCAAGGATATCGATGCCGCGCGCTGGGATAGCCTGGTGGGAAACGCCGCGATCACGCGCTCCCACGCCTATCTCTCGGCGATCGAGGCGGCCGGCATCGAGGATTGCCAATATTTCTATCCGGTGATTTTTAATTCGCGAAACGAGATGGTGGCGCACGCCTGTGTGTACACCATCACGACGGATTTCGCGCAGCTGCTCCCGCCGGTGCTACAACCCCTGGTGGCTTTGGTGCGCCAGGCTTGGGGAAATTTTCTGCGCGCCCGCATCACTGAATGCGCGTCTCCCCTGGTGGTCGGACACTCGCTTTCGATATGCCCAAGCGCCCCACGCGCGGCGCTCGTCAAAAAAATTGCGGACGCCACCACCGACATTGCGCATTCACAACGCAGCGTCGTGGTGTTGTTGCGGGATTTCTTAGGCCAGGAATCCGCCGATATTGCAGCCTTGCGCGAGCACGGCTTCAACCTCGTGTCGAATATGCCGCTCGCGCGAATTCGAGTTCGCTGGAAGTCGCACGCCGAGTACCTGGCAGCGATGCGCCCACACTATCGCAAAGATGTGCAACGGCGCCTGCGGCTGGCGGGAGTCGCGCAGTCGGTGCGTACTCTGCATGTCTTTGCGGATCTTGCCGAGCAGTTTCTTGCCCAGGCAAGAGTCATTTATGCGTCCAGCAGAGGCTTCAAACGGGAGGCGTTGACCGCGGACTATTACCGGGCGATGGATCACACCCTTGATGCGAATAGTCGGGTCCTGGTGGTGATGCGCGATGGCCACGAAGTGGCTCACGGCATGGTGCTCACTGATGAGAACCATACGGTGGCCACCTTTTTTGGGCGCGACCCTGGCCCACCCGACAAGGCGTGGTTTCTGCTGGTGGATGAAGTGATTCGGCTCGGCATCGAACGCGGTAGCCGTTATATTCATCTGGGGCTTGGTTCGTATCGCGCTAAGGCGCTGGTCGGGGCCGAATTTGAACCGCTCACGATCTGTTGTAAGAGTTCCTATGCCTGGGTGAATTGGCTGATGCGGGCCTTGCCGAATGTGGTTAACCGTCGGCCGATTGCGCATAAGCATATTTTTTTGGATTGAACGCGAACAGGTTAATTCGCCGTCCCTGAAAAGGTCGCTTTTATTGCACCTCGAAGCAGATCCGGTGGCAGTTTGGGTTGTGATCTTAAAAGTAGGCTGGTCTCATCGCTTCTTCCAATTTTGCAAGCTTGCGCTCTGCTTAAGCGGCAACCCCTGCAATTTTCTTCACTGGAGAGCTGCGCGTTCGCGCGCAACGACAGCGCTATCGGTCACGCGCATCTGCTGCAAATCCCAGCAGCCACCAAGCACGGCCATCAACAATCTGAAACAGACCAGCAGTGAACCGAGCAGAATCGCGTCTGACAGCGGTAGGCCCAGCGCAACATACAGACCCGTCCCTGCGACGTCACCGAGATGTAGTCCGCCGAGATTGAACGGGAGGATTTGCAGCAGTCCGCTGGTGGCGAGCACTGCCAGGATTTCGCCATAGCTGAGGTGGATGTTCCAGGCCTGCGCGCCGCTGTAAAGCGCCGCTGCAAGAAGGCCTTGCATCAACAGCGAGAGCGCCAAGGCCTGCAAGACCAGCGGCCAATGATGACGCAGACGCGCACGCCATTCTGCGAGGCGTTGCCACAGGCGGCAGCCCCAATATCTGAGGGTGCCAATTGTCAGCAGCCCCAGCAAACTGAGCCCGCACCACGTCTGCCAGGAGAATTCTGCGGCGGGGAGCAAACGCCAGCCCAATACGCTTACGAGCAACCACAGCACGAACGTCCCGACGCTGTGATCCAGCACAATGCCACCCGCGATAAGCCGTGCTGATACGGCCGGCGCTGCAGCTCGGCACAACGCGAAGCGCGTTAGATCGTTGCCCACTGAAAGTGGCAGCAGGCAATGGTAAAACAGCGCGCGCGCGCTCAACTTCAACGCCTGCATGGGGACAAGATCAACGCCGACGATCCGCATCACAGCGCGAAAGCGTCCGGCATAACAGGCAAAGGAAAGCTGGCTTAAGAAGAGGCCGAGCAGCAGCGCGGGCCAGGTCGTCGCGAAGTTAAGCGCACGTTCGTGAGCGACCCAATTCACGAGCAGGGCGACACCGCCCAAGGTGACGCCGGCCCGCGTCACCCGCCAATGGTTGAACTTGATCAAGCGACGAAGCGCCGCGCGTTGGCGAAAATCTCGAACCACGGGGATTCGGCGCCGCGCCAAGCGGGATCGAGCCAGGAGAATTGTCGAGCCAGGAATACGCGCTCCGGATGCGGCATCAGAATCGTCGCCCGGCCGTCATCTGACGTCACCCCGGTGATACCCGCCGGCGAACCGTTGGGATTGTGCGGATAATATTGAGTGGGATGGCCACGATTATCCACAAAGCGCAGGCACATGCCCGCCGCTGCCACATCGAACTCCGCCCGTCCTTCGCCGTGCGCCACCACCAACGGCGCGCGGAGTCCGCTCATGCCGGCAAACAACACTGAGTTTGACGCGGTCACCTCGGCCATGATCAGCCGTGCTTCGAATTGCTCCGAGCGATTGCGCAGAAAGCGCGGCCAATGGGCAGCGCCAGGGATGAGGGTTTTTAGTTGCGAGAGCATCTGGCAGCCATTGCATACACCGAACGTAAAAGTGTCCTGGCGTGCGAAGAAGGCTGAAAATTCAGCATGAGTGCGTGCATTGAACAGAATTGATTTAGCCCAGCCACCGCCGGCGCCAAGGACATCGCCGTACGAAAACCCACCGCAGGCAACCACGCCCTGAAAATCCCGCAAAGCGACTGCGCCGGCCAGCAGGTCCGACATATGCACATCGAACGCGGCGAATCCCGCACGGTCGAACGCGGCAGCCATTTCACGCTGCCCGTTCACGCCTTGTTCGCGCAGAATTGCGACGCGCGGCCGGCTCGTTGCCAGCGCAGGTGCGCCGTGTGAGAACGCCGACGGCACCTGCAGGTGGAGGCCGGGATCATGGCGATCCAGTACGATGGCGATTTCTTCGTCGGCACACGTCGGGTTATCGCGCAGCCGCTGCAACTGATGCGTCGTCGCCGTCCATTGCTCCATCGGGACGAAGAGATCCGTCTGATACACAATTTCCTGTTGTGTACGGACAGTGATGACGGTATCGGTGGCGACGCGCCCCACCACATGCACATGGTCGCGGAGTGCGGTCATGCGCTCAAATTGCGTGAGCACGCTCGACACATCGGCAGCTGCGATCTGAATCACCGCGCCGAGCTCCTCGCACAGTAGCGCGCTCAGCGGCGTGCCACCGAGCGCCGCAAGATCGACCTCGAAGCCGCAACGGCCGGCAAACGCCATTTCAAGCAACGTGACGAGCAGCCCACCGTCCGAGCGATCGTGATAGGCCAGCAGATAGCCGGTGTCATTGAGCAACTGGATCACCGCGAAGAAATCAGCGAGATCCTCTGCGCGTTCGAGATCCGGCGGTGTGTCACCAAAACCGTCACACACCTGAGCGCAGACCGAACCGCCGAGACGTTGCCGTCCGCGCGCTAAATCGATGAACAGTAACAGGCTGTCAGCCTCGCGGGTCAACTGTGGCGTGAGCGAGAGCCGCACATCGGCGACCGGGGCGAATGCGGAGACGATCAGGCTGACCGGCGAGGTAGTGGCGTGTTCCGTGTTCTCAGCACGCCAAGCGGTGCGCATCGACATGGAATCCTTGCCAACTGGAATACAGATGCCGAGTGCCTGGCAGAGCTCGCTGGCCGCTTTAACCGCCGCATATAACACGGCGTCTTCACCCGGCTGACCCGCCGCCGCCATCCAATTGGCCGACAATACGACATCCGACAATTTGAGAATTCGCGCGGCCGCAAGATTGGTCAGTGCCTCGCCAATGGCGATGCGCGTGGCGACCGCCCCGTCCAACAACGCCAGCGGGGTGCGCTCGCCTAGCGCAAAGGCCTCGCCAGCGACGCCACTAAAATCGAGCGCGGTGACGGCGCAATCCGCGACCGGGACCTGCCAGGGTCCGACCATCGGGTCGCGCACCGACAAGCCGCCCACCGTGCGATCACCAATCGTGATCAGAAATCGTTTGTCGGCGACCGCCGGAAAGCGCAGCACGCGCGCAATGAGTTCGGGCAAGGGTGGATACTCGTCTGGCAGCGCCCGCGTTGCTGTGGCGAGGCGAGTTGCCGTGCGCGACATCCTGGGCGGTTTGCCGAAGATCACACTCATCGGCAAATCGATTACCGCAGTCCCGGTAAGCCCATCCCATAGGCGGAGATGTGGTTCGGCGGTGGTCTCGCCGAGCACGGCGACTGGGCAGCGTTCGCGCGCGCAGATCGCCAGTAAGGTCGGCAAATCCTGCGCCTCCAGGCCCAGCACATAACGTTCCTGCGCTTCGTTACACCAGATTTCCAGTGGCGACAAACTCGCGTCTGCGTGTGGGATCGCGCGCAGTTCGAGGCGCCCGCCACGCGCACTGTCATGCAATAACTCAGGCACTGCATTGGACAAACCGCCGGCGCCCACGTCGTGGATGGAAATGATGGGATTCTCGGCGCCAAGCGCGCAGCAGGCATCAATCACTTCCTGCACACGCCGCTCCATCTCGGCGTTGTCGCGTTGCACCGAGGCGAAATCCAGATCGCTATCGTTCGCGCCGGCGCGCTGGGATGACGCAGCGCCACCGCCAAGCCCGATCAGCATGGCGGGGCCACCCAACACCAGAATTTTGGCAGCCACCGGCAGGCGGCGTTTCGCGACGTGCGCCGGGCGCACATTGCCAATCCCACCGGCCAGCATGATCGGTTTATCGTAGCCACGTTGCTGCGCGGGTTCGATGGCCTGCTCGAAGGTTCGAAAGTAGCCACCGAGCGCCGGACGCCCGAACTCATTATTGAAAGCGGCGGCGCCGATGGGGCCTTCCAGCATGATCTGCAAGGGACTGGCGAGGCGCGGGTGATGCGCACGCGGCGTCTCCCAGGGCTGGACAAAACCCGGCACACGCAGATGCGACACCGTGAAACCGCTGAAGCCGGCTTTCGGGCGCGCCCCACGCCCGGTCGCTCCTTCGTCACGAATTTCACCGCCAGCGCCGGTCGCCGCGCCCGCGTAGGGCGCAATGCCGGTGGGGTGATTGTGGGTCTCGACCTTCATCACGAGCTGCAAGTCCTCTTCCTGGCTCTGATAGTGATGAGCACTTCCCGTCACTGCCCAACGCGCTCCGCGATAACCGCGAGTCACCGCCGCATTGTCGCTATAGGCGGAAAGGACTTGGTTCGGATGCCTGGCATGCGTGGCGCGAATCAGCGCAAACAGGCTGTGGGTTTGCGCGACGCCATCGAGGTGCCAATCCGCGTTGAAGATTTTGTGCCGACAATGTTCAGAATTGGCCTGCGCGAACATCATCAGCTCCGCATCGGTGGGATCGCGCGCGAGTGCCGTGTAGCTGTCTGCCAGGTAATCAATTTCAGCTGGCGCGAGGGCCAGGCCGAGTGTCTCATTCACCCGCACGAAGGCCGCGCGGCCCTGCGCTAAATACGGCACGTGGCCGAGCACTCCGGGCGCGCGCGAGCCAAGATCGAGCAACGAAGCTGCTTGACGATGAAGCGTCTCGGTCATGCGGTCATACAGCAGCGGCGCGAGATCATTCCACGCAACCTCCGAGGCATCGGGAATGAGCCAGCGCACCGCACGTTCGATGCGCAGCACGCCCGGCAACGCGCAATTGCGCGCGATATCGGTGGCCTTGCTCGACCACGGCGATTGGGTGCCAGTGCGTGGTGCGACAAAACGCGCGGCGGAGACCGGCGCGAAGGCTGCCGCGACATTTAAGATTGCGCGCAGACGTTCGTCCTCGCCATCCGTGAGCGGCAGCGTGCTCCACACGACATACACGAACTCGGCGCGGAGGGTGGTCACACCCGGCGCGAGCACGCGCAGGCGCGTCAGCAGGCGTTCGAGTCGAAAGGGCGAAAAAGCAGTGGTGCCCAGCAAAAGCTGGGCGTGTGGTGGATGATCTGCCGACATGGTGTGACTTCGGATTAGGCGGAGATCAAGGCGCTATTTCAACCTTAATCCACGCAGAGTAACTATTGTCGCTGTGCCGGCGCGTGCGCGCCAACAGTTCACTGTCATCGCCACCGCGCGTGACATTGGCACCGCCGAGTGGGATCCACTCGCCCAGGCGACCACTTACGGTGGTTCGTGCCGCATCGGTCGAAATCGCCCCGGAGCCGGCGGCGTCAATCCGCTCCAGTTGCGGCGCGACGTCCAGGACCACGCGGTCGCCTTGCAGACGCGGCGTCACATACACGCCACTCGCGACCTGCTTATAGTCGATGCCGCTCGTCACGGCGTCGCCATAAGGCGATCCCGTCGCCGCGGCGTACGGCTGCGGAATTTGCTGACCGGTCACAATGAACGCCGGCTGGCCATCCATGCCCAACACGAAATGCGTGGTGGCCGAGTCACCTTGGCTGCGCGTGTGGTTTGTGCGGTAACTGACCGAACCCTGCGCCGCGTCGACCTCAACGCCGGCGCCACTGCGCGGACCCTGGTCGGGGACGCCCACCGTGAAATCCCCGGTGTGGAGATGTCCGGCCAGCGCATCCGTTTGGGCCTGCACGACAGCACTCACGTCCTGCGTCACGGTAATCCGGAGCTGTCTGATGCGCGTGTCGAGCGCCAGGATGACTTCGCGAATCGCCGCCAAATTCTCGGGGGTGGAGCGGATTATCAATTGATTGGAGGTGCCGGTGGCTGTACTGCCCGGCGCGAGCACCGGCTGCAGAATGGGCAGTACATCGCGGACCAGCCGATGTTGCAGTTCGATCACTTCCAGCACCATCCGTTCGGCTGATGCCGCAGTGGCGATCACGAGCAGGCCCAGCATCAGCAGCATTTTCTTCATGCGCGCGGAGTCACAGATGCAGCCGTCGCATATTCGAATCCGGCTGTGCGCGCTGCCAGATTTCTTCAAAGCGATTGACGAGATGCGTGGCATGCCGACGGTCATTAAAATTCGCAGTGGCCTCAAAGCGATCACTGAAGCGCCGATAGACAAATCCGGTGGCATCGGCCACCAACCACGCTTCGTTGAGATCCTTATGTTCGAGCCCCGGCACGCGAATGGCCATATAACTCGAGAGCCGCCGGGCGAGTTCCACCACGCGATGCCCACGCGTCACCACGGGTGCGCTATCGAGTAGCAGAATGCGCACCTGTGCGCGATGACTGCCAACCACCAATTCGCGCAGCGCGTTGCTAAAAGCTTCAGTGTCGTAGAGGGTCGGATCGAGATGGCGGCTCACGATGTCCAACGAACGCCGCGCCTGCGTCGCCAAACTTAGCACGGTGTCGCGCACGGTCTCGCTGCGCTCGAGTTCGAATTCCTCAGCAGTCTCGCCGAGCAGCCGTGCCTCCATGCTCAGATCTCCTCTGCGAGTCGCCGCGCCGCGCCCACGTAAGTGGCAGGCGTTAGGGCCTGCAAGCGTTGCCGCTCCGCGGGCGGAATGGGCAAGGTGTCGATGAAATCATGGAGTCCGTTACGGTCAATTCGCGCACCGCGGGTCAGACCTTTGAGCGCCTCGTAAGAATCCGCTATGCCGTAGCGGCGCATTACGGTTTGAATGGGTTCGGCTAAGACTTCCCAGGCAGCTTCGAGATCGGCGTTCATGGCATTTTGATCGATTCCCAACTTGCCGATTCCGCGCTGACAGGATTCCAGCGCAACCACGGTGTAGCCGACTGCTACGCCGAGATTGCGCAGCACTGTGGAATCAGTCAAATCCCGTTGCCAGCGCGAAACCGGCAACTTGGCCGCAAAGTGTTCGAACAGCGCGTTGGCGATCCCACAATTGCCTTCGGCGTTTTCGAAATCGATTGGATTCACTTTGTGCGGCATGGTGGAGGAGCCCACTTCATCCACAACCCGCTGCTGGCGGAAATAACCGATCGAGATATAGGCCCAGGTGTCACGGCAGAAATCGATTAACAGCGTATTAAGGCGCAGGCACACCGCGCAGAACTCTGCGATGAAGTCGTGCGGCTCTATCTGCGTGGTGTACGGATTCCACTGCAGACCCAACGATTCCACGAAATCACGCGTGATGCCCGCCCAGTCCAGATCTGGATAAGCCACCACATGTGCGTTGTAGTTACCCACTGCCCCGTTGAACTTTCCGAGCAACTCGCAGGCTCGCAGTTGCGCGATTTGGCGGCGCAAACGATAAACCACGTTCGCGATTTCCTTGCCCATGGTGGTGGGCGTTGCGGGCTGCCCGTGCGTGCGCGCGAGCATCGAAGCGGCCGCGCCGTCGTGTGCCAGGGTGAGCAGCGCCGCTTCGAGCGTCTGCCAACGGGGTAATAGCACCGCCTCGCGCACGCCTTTCAGCATCAGCGCATACGCCAGATTATTGATGTCTTCCGAAGTGCAGGCGAAGTGCAGAAAAGGCACCACGCGCGCGAGTGTACCCTGCGCCTCACAGCGTTCGCGCAGGAAGTATTCGACCGCCTTTACATCGTGGTTAGTGGTCTGCTCGATCACCTTCACGCGCGCGGCGTCGGCGAGCGAGAAGTCTTTGACCAATGCTGCAAGGAATTGCTGCTCTTGAGGAGTGAGCGGCGCCAATTCAGAGATCGCCGGCAACGCTGCGAGGTGCTGCAGCCAGCGGACTTCGATCATTATGCGTTGTTTAATGAGTCCGTATTCACTCAGCGTCTCGCGGAGACCGACAGTGTGGCGTGCATAACGACCATCGAGCGGAGAAAGTGCGGTAAGCGCAGAGAGTGCGAGTGGAGGCGGTGCAGTCATGGCGCGAAGAATACGAGCGCGTGCGATGGGTTGCAACGCGAAAAGACACTACAATGGACCGCTGGAATATTTCAGCAGCAGAATCCTGTGTCCAAGTCAGTTGTCGCCCAACGCTTTCGCGGTTTTCTGCCGGTCGTCGTCGATGTCGAGACCGGCGGATTCAACGCGGCCACCGACGCGCTGTTGGAGATCGCCGCCGTGCTCGTGACCTGGAGCGATACCGGCGGCTGGCACCGTACGGAAACGATTGCCCACCATGTGA
This sequence comes from Pseudomonadota bacterium, assembly GCA_031417495.1. Lineage (GTDB taxonomy): Bacteria > Pseudomonadota > Gammaproteobacteria > CAIKBL01. Next base: position 11,569 of record JANOVQ010000550.1, read on the forward strand.
AACCCTTCGAAGGCGGCCGGCTCGAAGAATCCGCCCTGCGCTTTAATAAAATCGATCCGTATCATCCGTTTCGCCTCGCGGTGCCCGAGCGCGATGCGCTGGCGGATGTCTTTGCGCGCGTGCGCGACGCGGTGCAGGCACAGGGTTGCACCCGGGCGATTCTGGTTGGCCACAATCCTGCGTTCGATCTTTCCTTTGTGAAGGCCGCGGTAGAGCGCTGCCGCCTGAAGCGCAATCCGTTTCATGCCTTCAGTACATTCGATACGGCCAGTCTGGCCGGCGTGGCCTTCGGGCAGACGGTACTCGCGCGCGCCGTGGTCGCTGCGCAACTTGATTGGCGCGAAGAAGAGGCGCACTCGGCGATCTATGATGCGGAAAAGACCGCTGATTTATTCTGTGCAATCGTCAATCAGTGGGATTTGAACCGCGAATTAACGTCCCCCAGCGCGTAGCGTTGGCGATCAGCTGCAGGGGATCGACCTGCATGACTTCGCCAGCCTGGACCACGTGCCGTCCGCCAACCCACACCTCGCGCACGTTGTCGCGATGCGCCGCGTACACGATCTGCGATACCGGATCGTAGACCGGACAAAGCCGTGGGTCGCGAAAATCGATCGCGATGAGGTCGGCCTGTTTGCCCACTGTGATCGAACCGATCTCCTGTTCGAGTCCCAGCGCGCGCGCGCCATTCAAGGTGGCCATTTGCAGCACCGTGGTGGCCGGCACCGCACGCGCATCACCGCTCACACCCTTGGCGAGCAGCGCCGCCGTGCGCAGTTCGGTGAGCATGTCGAGATCGTTATTGCTAGCGGAGCCATCCGTCCCTAGCGTGCAATTAGTGCCTGCCGCGACCAATTGCGCGAGCGGACTGATCCCGCTCGCGAGCTTGAGATTGGATTCGGGACAATGCGCGATGCTGACGCCTGCGCGTGCCACCTGCTCAATTTCGGCAGGTGTGAGCTGAGTCATGTGCACGGCGAGTAACCGCGGCGTGAGAAGCCCGAGGCGTTCCAGGCGCGCGAGCGGCCGCTGGCCGGTCTGCGCGACAGCGTCCGCGATCTCCTGCGCGGTTTCATGCACATGCATGTGCACGGGCACATCCAGCTCTTCCGCCAGCATCGCGATTTGCGTGAGGGCGGCGTCATCCACGGTGTAGGGTGCATGCGGCGCGAAGGCCGAGTGAATAGTCGGGTGATCGCGATAGCGATCATGCACTTCCTGACCCTTGCGCAGGTATTCGCGGGTGTCCTGTGCCCAAGCGGTGGGAAAGCCTATCACCAGCATGCCCACCACCGCGCGGATACCGAGTTCGGTGGCAGCTGCCGCGGCTTCGTCAGGAAATAAATACATGTCGTTGAAGCAGGTGATGCCCCCGCGCAGCATCTCATAGGCCGCGAGCCGCGTCCCGTCGCGCACGAACACGGGATCCACCAGGCGTGCCTCCGCCGGCCAGATCTTGTCCTGCAGCCAACTCATCAGCGGCAGATCGTCGGCCATCCCGCGAAATAAGCTCATCGCGGCATGCGTGTGCGTGTTCACGAAGCCGGGCAGCAGGGCATGCTCACTGCAATCGACTTCGCGGTCCGCGCTTAGTTGCTGCTGCCAGTTGGCAGTGGGCACGATCGCGACGATTCGACCTTGCGCAATCCCCACGCTGTGCGCGGGCAGCACCGGCGCGCCCGTTTCGGCAGTGATCACCCAGCGTGCATGGATGAGGTGTTCGACCTTGAGCACGATAAAACCTACCTGGTGGGGGAGCGTACGTTACCATATCAACTAATGCTCAAATGAATGGTTAGCGCGATGACGTCAGCGATTAATCCGGTGCGCTGGACCGGTGATGCCCTGGTCTTGATCGATCAACGGGCGCTGCCCACACAGGAAATTTTTGTCAGCTGCACCGAGTATTCTGCGGTGGTCAGCGCGATCGTGACCATGGTCGTCCGTGGTGCCCCCGCGATCGGCATCGCGGGGGCGTTCGGCGTGGTGCTCGCGGCACGCGCGGCCTATGCCGAAGCGCCCGCGCGCTGGCAGGCGCTGCTTGCGCCCGCGCTCGCGGCCCTGCGTGAGGCGCGCCCGACCGCAGTCAATCTGGCTTGGGCAGTGGACCGGATGGCGCAGGTGGCCGCGGGGATCCAGGGTGATCCCGGCCCGCTCCTGGAGGCTGCCGCAGCCCGCATTTATGCGGAAGATCTCGCGGCCAATCAGCAGATGGGTGAACTCGGCGCGCAATTCGTCGCGTTGGGTTCAAAGGTCATGACGCACTGTAACGCGGGTGCGCTCGCGACCGCTGGGTACGGCACCGCGCTGGGCGTGATTCGTAGTGCCTTTGCGGCAGGCCGTATTCGCGAAGTATTTGCTACTGAAACCAGACCCTGGCTGCAGGGTGCGCGGCTCACCGCGTGGGAGCTGCAACGCGAGCACATCCCTGTCACCTTGATCACTGATGGCAGCGCCGCACATGTGATGCGCGAACAGGGTGTGGCGTGGGTGATCGTCGGTGCGGATAGAGTCGCGGCCAATGGCGATGTCGCCAACAAGATCGGGACCTATGCGCTCGCCATCGCCGCACGTTTCCACGGTGCGCGCTTCATGGTGGTCGCGCCGGCCTCGACGATCGATCTTGCAACACCGAGTGGGCGGGAGATCCCGCTCGAAGAGCGTGCGGCGCACGAAGTGCTGGAGGTCGCGGGGACGCGCTTTGCGGCAGCCGGCGTGAGCGCGTTAAACCCGGTGTTTGATGTCACGCCGGCGGAGTTGGTCGATGTGTTGGTGACCGAGTTGGGAGTCCTGGAACGGCCGTCCCGCGCAGGGCTTGCAAGGCTCCTTAAGCAGCCCTAACAAAGCCCTCGCGAGGATGACAGAAGTGGACCTTCGCGTGCTACAATCCCGCGTCTTCCGCTGGCATGTGTTTCCCTTAATTTCTAAGAACTTATAACGGGTCCTCCGGCACCCCTTGATGGCATCTAGATGGTCGATTTTGCACGCCAATTAATCCCAATCAATATCGAAGACGAGATGCGACAGTCCTACATGGACTACGCGATGAGTGTCATCGTTGGGCGCGCCCTCCCCGACGTTCGCGATGGCCTGAAACCCGTGCACCGGCGGGTGTTGTTCGCGATGCACGAATCGAACAACGTGTGGAACCGGCCTTATGTGAAGTGTGCGCGCATCGTGGGTGAGGTGATGGGCAAGTTCCATCCGCACGGCGACAACGCGATTTACGATACCCTGGTGCGCATGGCGCAGGATTTTTCACTGCGCTATCCCCTAATCGACGGCCAGGGGAATTTCGGTTCGGTGGACGGCGACGCGGCGGCCGCCATGCGCTACACCGAGTGCCGTCTGTCAAAAATCGCGGCCCAGCTGCTCGAAGATATTGATCGCGAAACCGTCGATTTTGTGCCGAACTACGACGGTAAAGAGCAGGAGCCGACAGTCCTGCCGGCGCGCATTCCAAATCTTCTTATCAATGGTTCGAGCGGTATTGCGGTCGGCATGGCGACCAATATCCCACCGCATAATCTGACTGAGATCATCAATGCCTGTATCGCGCTGATCGAAACGCCCGCGTTGTCGATCGAGGATCTGATGCGCTATGTGCCAGGGCCGGATTTTCCTACCGCAGGCATCATCAATGGCGCGGCCGGGATCCGCGAAGCCTATCGCACCGGACGCGGACGCATTTATGTGCGGGCGAAGGCCGAGATTGAAGACGACGAAGGTGAATCCCCGCGTATCGTAGTGACCGAATTGCCATATCAGGTCAACAAAGCGCGCCTGATGGAGAAAATCGCAGAGCTCGTCAAGGAAAAGCGCCTCTCCGGCATTCGCGAACTGCGCGACGAATCCGATAAGCACGGTATGCGCATGGTGGTCGAAATCAAGCGTGGTGAAGTGCCCGAAGTGTTGTTGAATAATCTCTACCAGCACACCCAGATGCAAACGGTGTTCGGCATCAACACCGTGGCGCTCGTCGATGGCCAGCCACGTACGCTCGATCTGAAAACCCTGCTCGAATGTTTTCTGCGCCATCGCCGCGAAGTGGTGACCCGCCGAACCTTATTCGAGTTGCGCAAAGCGCGTGATCGCGCGCATATCCTGGAAGGGCTGGCCGTCGCACTCGCCAACATTGATGACGTGATTGCGCTGATTAAGGCAGCTCCCGGCCCCAATGAGGCACGCCTCGCACTCACCGCGCGCGTGTGGAGTCCTGGCGTGGTGATGGCCATGCTGGAGCGCGCTGGAGCCGTGACCTCGCGCCCGGACGATTTACCCGAGGCGTGTGGCCTGCATGCAGATGGCTATCGTCTCTCCGAACGCCAGGCCAAAGAAATTCTTGAGATGCGGCTGCAGCGACTGACCGCGCTTGAGCAAGACAAAATTCTGGATGAATACCGCGAAATTCTGCTGCGTATCGACGATCTGCTCGATATCCTCTCGCGACCAGAACGTCTGCTGGGGGTGATCCGCAGTGAACTCGAGGAAATTCGCGAGAATTTTGGCGATGCGCGCCGCACGCGGATTGAGATGACGCAGGAAGATCTGTCGCTGGAAGATCTCATCACACCTGAAGAAGTCGTGGTCACCTTATCCCATATGGGCTACGCGAAATCGCAACCCAGCGCGACCTATCGCTCGCAGCGCCGGGGAGGTAAGGGCAAAACTGCGACGACCACGCGGGATGAGGATTTCGTTGACAAGCTGTTTGTGGCCAATACCCACGACACCCTGCTCAATTTTTCTGATCACGGTAAAGTTTACTGGCTGAAAGTCTATGAATTGCCGCAGGCTGGTCGTGCGGCGCGCGGCAAGCCGCTGGTAAATTTGTTGCCGCTGGCCGACGGCGAACGCATTACCGCGGTGCTGCCCATCAAAGTATTCGACCCGGATTTATTTGTGCTGATGGCGACCCGGCGCGGAATCGTCAAGAAAACCTCGCTCGCCGAGTATTCGCGGCCCCGCGCGAGCGGCATTATTGCGGTCGATTTGGATGTCGATGACAGTCTCGTGGGGGTCGTCCTGACCGATGGCACCCGCGATGTGATGCTGGTTAGTTCGGACGGTAAAGCGATCCGCTTTACCGAGGCTGAAGTGCGCCCCATGGGTCGCGTCGCACACGGCGTGCGCGGCCTGCGGTTAGCCCCAACCCAGGGGGTGATCGCACTGATTCCGGTAGATCCCGCCCGCACCATTTTGCTGGCGACCGAAAACGGCTACGGCAAGCAGACCAGAGTCGATGAATTCCCGGTGCACCGGCGCGGCGGTCAAGGCGTGATCGCGATTCAAACCACTGCGCGCAATGGTCAGGTGATCGGCGCGGCGGCGGTCGCCCCGGAGGAAGAGATCATGCTGATCAGCGATGGCGGCACCTTGGTGCGCACGCCGGTCGAAGGGGTCTCGGTGGTGGGCCGCAATACGCAAGGCGTGCGCTTGATTTCGCTCGGCGACGGCGAGAAGCTGGTCGGTATGGAGCCCATAGCAGATGTCGGCAACGGTGAGAACGGCGAAGCTGATGGGCCTGAGGCAGAATCAGGCGCTGAACCGACCGACGACACGGATGGCGCAGTCTGATGTGGCAGGACACGCGCTCGCCGCGCGCCTATCGCTAACGCTGTATGCGCGAAGAGGAAGCACTCAAAGCGACGCGTGACGAAATCGACACGATCGATCTCGAACTGGTGCGGCTAATTAATGCGCGGGCGCGCTGTGCAGTCGAGATCGGGCGGATCAAACGTGCCGGCGGTTCGGCCAGCTTGCTGTATCGCGCGGAACGTGAAGCCGAAGTGCTGCGGCGGGTGCGCGATACGAATCCCGGCCCCTTACCCGCCCAGGATGCCGTGCGCATCGTGCGCGAGATCATGTCGGCCTGCCTTGCGCTCGAACAGCCGCTTGCAGTCGCGTATTTTGGCCCGGCCGGAACCTACACCCATGCTGCGGCCGAGAAGCACTTCGGTCGCGCGGTGAATTTCCTGCCGGTGACCGGGATTGACGACGTGGTGCGCGAGGTCGAAACCCAGGCCGCGCAATTTGGCGTGGTGCCGATTGAGAATTCGTTGGAAGGTCCGGTCAACCTTTCTCACGATGTGTTGTATGCCTCCACTTTGAGCGTGTGCGGCGAGGTGATTCTGGCGGTCCATCATCAATTGTTGTCGACCGCCACCACGGTGACTGCCGTGCAACGAGTCTATGCCCACAGCCAGGCGCTCGCGCAGTGCCGGCGCTGGCTCGACAGCCATTGCCCGCAGGCAGAGCGCATCGCGACCAGCAGCAATGCCGACGCCGCGCGCAGAGTCGCCGATGAACCGACGGCGGCGGCCATCGCCGGCACCACTGCGGCCCAGCTCTATCAAGTGCCGGTGCTCGCCGCCAATATCGAAGATCAGGCGGATAACACCACGCGGTTCCTGGTGCTCGGGCGCGAGCCGGTGCCACCCTCCGGCGACGATATCACTTCGCTGGTCTTCAGCACGCCCAACCGGGCGGGCGCGCTGTGCGATGCGCTGCGATGTTTTGCGAATGCCGATATCAGCATGAGCCGGCTGCAGTCACGACCGTTGCGCCAGGGTTCCTGGGATTATCTTTTCTTCGTCGATATCACGGGTCATCAGCGCGACTCACAGGTGGCTGCCGCCTTGACAGAGTTACGCACGCACACCTCGATGTGCCGCATTTTGGGTTCTTACCCGCGCGCTGTGCTGTAGGCCTTCATGCAGGCGATAAAGCGATTGGCAGTCATCGGGGTGGGTTTAATCGGCGGCTCACTCGCGCGTGCGCTGCGCGCGCACAACCTGGTTGAGGAGGTAATCGGTTGTGGCCGCGATGAGCAAAACCTGCGGCGGGCAGTCGAACTCGGCGTGATTGACCGCTACACCTTTGATCCCGCCGTGGCCGCCGCCCATGCGGAGATAGTTGTGGTGGCGGTCACCCTCGGCGCGACGCAGGCTGTTTTTGCGCGTCTCGCGTCCGCCTTAGGCCCGCAGACCATCGTGACCGATGTGGGTAGCACGAAACAAAGCGTGATCGAAGCCGCGCGCGCGTCCTTAGGTGCGCATTTTTCGCGCTTCGTGCCGGGACATCCAATTGCTGGCGGCGAACGCAGCGGGGTCGAAGCGGCCACCGCAACCCTCTACGAACGCCATCGAGTCATTCTCACACCCACCGCCGACACCGACCCTGCTGCGCTCCTCCAAGTTCGCCGCATGTGGGAAGTCGCGGGTGCCAATGTCTCGCAGATGGCACCCGCGCAGCACGATCAGGTGCTCGCGGCGACCAGTCACCTGCCGCACCTGCTGGCCTATGCGTTGGTCGATTGCCTGGTCGGGATGAGCGATTCCGGCGCGATCCTCGATTACGCGGCAGGCGGCTTTCGCGATTTCACCCGCATTGCTTCCAGTAACCCTGAGATGTGGCGCGACATCGCGCTGCACAATCGGCAGGCGCTGAGCCGGGTGTGCGGTCAGTTCGAAGAGACCTTCCGACAGCTCCGCGCAGCGGTTGACGCAGGCGATGGCGTGGCCTTGCACAACATCTTCGCGCGCGCCAAGGCCGCCCGCGATGCCTACCTTGCGCGGACTTTGCAGGCATGACTAACGCCGATATTTTGATTGCGCAGCCGGGCGGTGTGCTGCGCGGTGAGCTCACCGTCCCAGGCGATAAATCGATCTCGCACCGCGCGGTCATGCTCGGTGCCCTGGCGAGCGGTCTGACCGAAGTCCGGGACTGCCTGATGGGCGAGGACGTGCGTGCCACCATCTGCGCGTTCCGCGCGCTCGGCGTGCAGATCGACGAACTCGAAGGAGGCCGCTTGTTGCGCGTGCACGGCGTTGGTCTGCACGGCCTGCGCAATCCGACCAGCGTGCTCGATTGCGGCAACTCAGGGACCTCGATGCGCCTGTTGACCGGCATCGTCGCGGGGGCCGGGCTCACGGCGACTTTGAGCGGCGATGACTCCTTGCAACGACGGCCCATGCGCCGAGTCACTGCGCCGCTTGGGCTGATGGGGGCAGTGGTGGAGACTGCCGCCAACGGCACGCCGCCGCTCCGAGTTAGCGCAGGACCGCGTCTGCGCGCCATTGACTATGTGCTGCCGCTCGCCAGCGCCCAGGTGAAATCCGCGATTCTGCTGGCTGGACTCTTTGCCGATGGCACCACCTGTGTCACGGAACCGGCGACCACCCGCGACCACACCGAACGCATGCTGCGCGGCTTCGGTGTTCAGCTAAGCCATACCGCTGGACGCATCTGTCTTGCCGGCGGGCAGCGCTTAACGGCGACCTCGATCACCGTCCCCGCGGATATCTCGTCGGCCGCGTTCTTTCTGGTGGGCGCGGCGTTGGCGGGGCGCGAGGAACTGACCGTCAAGGCGGTAGGCATCAACCCCACGCGCACTGGCGTACTCGACATCCTGCGCTTAATGGGCGCCGCGATTACCTGCGAGAATCCACGCGAAATCGGCGGTGAGCCAGTCGCCGATATCACCGTGCGACCGGCGCCCTTGCACGGGATTGATGTGCCGCCGGCGTTGGTCCCGTTGGCCATTGACGAATTTCCCGCGCTGTTTATCGCCGCCGCGTGCGCCCAGGGACGCACGCGAGTGACTGGCGCCGAAGAGCTCCGGCACAAGGAGAGTGATCGGATCGAGACGATGGCGACTGGTTTGCGCGCGCTTGGCGCACAGGTCACCACCTTGCCGGACGGCATCGAAATTGAGGGTGGGGCGCTGCACGGCGGCGTGATCGACAGCCACGGCGATCATCGGATTGCGATGTCGTTTGCGTTGGCGAGCCTGCGTGCCTCCGGCCCCATCACGATCCATGGCAGTGCCACGATTGCGACTTCCTTTCCAGACTTCGTCACGCTCGCCCGCCGCGCTGGGCTCGCGCTTTAAATGAACGTAGCACGTGTGCCAGTGGTGACAGTGGATGGTCCGAGCGGCACCGGCAAGGGCACGCTCTGTCAGCACCTGGCGGCTGAGTTTGGCTGGCATTTCTTGGATAGTGGGGTGCTGTATCGCCTGGTCGGCTACCTCGCGTTGAAGCACCAAGTGCCCTGGGCGGACAGTGTGGCGCTGAGTGCCCTCGCCCGCGCCTTGCCGGTCGAGTTCCGCGCGCAGGCAGCGAGCACCGGCATCTTCCTGGAAGGGGAGCGCGTGACGGATCTGGTGCGCGATGAGGCGATTGGCGCCGCCGCCTCACGGGTCGCGGTGTGTCCAGAAGTGCGCGCCGCGTTGCTCGAGCGCCAGCGCGCGATGCAGCGCCCACCCGGCCTGGTGGCCGATGGACGTGACATGGGGACCGTAGTATTCCCTGCGGCAGAGCTCAAAATCTTTCTCACCGCGAGTCCGGAAATCCGTGCGGAGAGGCGATATAAGCAGTTGAAGGGCAAGGGAATTGATGTTAACCTCGCGCCGCTCCTGGAGGACATCCGCGCACGCGACGAACGCGATGCTGAGCGCGCAATAGCGCCGCTGAAGCCCGCACCAGACGCCGAAATTCTCGACACGACCCAGCTCGGGATCGCCGAAGTCGAAGACCATGTGAAGCGCTTGATGCGCGCACGCGGTCTCGGGTGAATCGGCGGATGTCTATTTGTTCAACCCTTAACCCTGGCCTAGGGGAATAGTCCTGCCCACACCGATCTGACGGTGTACGACTGTCACGCCCTATCTCAGAACGAGAAAATATTGTGAGTACGTCCGAGACAATGATGACCGAGAGCTTTGAGGAATTATTCAAGAGCAGTTTAGTCGAGGCGAAGATGAAGCCCGGCACGATCGTGCAAGGGACGATTATCGAAATCCGCGGCGATTTTGTGATCGTCAGCGCGGGCTTGAAATCCGAAGGGGTAATCCCACTCGACCAGTTCCGCAACGCCAAGGGTGAAGTAGAAATCACCGTCGGCGAGGTGGTCGATGTCGCGCTCGACGCGGTGGAAGATGGCTTTGGCGAAACTCGGCTGTCGCGCGAAAAAGCGAAGCGCGCTAAAGCCTGGGACGAACTCGAAAAGGCCTGCGAAGCGGGGCAAACCGTCACCGGCATCATCAGTGACAAGGTCAAAGGCGGTTTCACGGTCGATATTGCGACCATTCGCGCCTTCCTGCCAGGATCGCTGGTCGATGTGCGGCCAGTCCGCGATACCAGCTACCTCGAAGGCAAGCCGCTCGATTTCAAAGTCGTCAAAGTTGATCGCAAGCGCAATAACGTCGTGGTCTCGCGCCGCGCAGTGGTCGAAAGCGAAAATTCGGCAGAGCGCGAAGCGCTGTTCGAAAGTTTGAAAGAAGGCGCAGTGACCAAGGGCTTGGTCAAGAACTTGACCGACTACGGCGCGTTCATCGATCTCGGTGGCATCGACGGCCTGCTGCACATCACGGACATGGCATGGAAGCGCGTTAAGCATCCGTCGGAAGTCGTCAACATCGGCGAAGAAATTACCGTCAAAGTTCTCAAATTCGATCGCGAGCGGACTCGCGTGTCGTTGGGCCTCAAGCAACTCGGCGAAGATCCGTGGGTGGATATCTCGCGGCGTTATCCCGAGCACACCCGGCTGTTCGGCTCCGTCACGAATATTGCGGACTACGGCTGCTTCGTCGAAATCGAAGAAGGCGTCGAAGGCCTGGTGCACGTGTCGGAAATGGATTGGACCAATAAAAACGTGCATCCGTCCAAGGTCGTGCACCTGGGCCAGGAAGTCGAAGTCATGGTGTTGGATATCGACGAAGACCGGCGCCGCATCTCGCTGGGCATGAAGCAATGTCGTGCGAACCCCTGGGAAGAATTTGCGGCGACCCGGAACAAGAATGATCGTGTGTCCGGCGTCATCAAGTCGATTACTGATTTCGGGATCTTCATCGGCCTGGATGGCGGGATCGACGGCTTGGTCCATCTCTCGGATCTGTCGTGGGACATCCCGGGTGAGGAAGCCGTACGTAACTTCAAAAAGGGTGACGAAATCGAAACCGTGGTGTTGGCCGTGGACGCCGAACGCGAACGAATCTCGCTCGGCGTGAAGCAGCTCGCACAGGATCCGTTCTCCTCATTCGTGGCCGACTTTGGCAAAGGCACGATCGTGACTGGGACGATCACTTTGGTGGACGCCAAATCGGCGACCGTGAATCTGGGCGAGGGCATCGAAGGCGTCATCCGCGCCAGCGAGATTTCGCGCGATCAGGTGGACGATGCGCGCAAGGTGCTGAAGGAAAACGAACCCATTGAGGCGATGATTATCGGGGTTGATCGCAAACGTCGCGTGATCAATCTGTCAATTAAAGCCAAGGATAACGAAGAAGAAGCCACCGCCCTTCAGGAGTACGGCTCAGACAGCGAGACAGGCACCGCCAAGCTCGGTGATTTGCTGAAAGCGCAACTCGACGCGAAGTAGCAGCCACTAGCAGAGTCGCGCGAGTTGGCGTGACCCTGCTAGCCCAGTTAGGTAGACGACAGCAGTGCGAGAATAAGAATGACAAAATCAGAGTTGATAGAGATTCTTGTCAGGAAGCAGACCCAACTCGGCTATCGCGATGTCGAGCTGGCGGTAAAGGCAATGTTGGAGCAGATGGGACAGACGCTTGCTACCGGGCGACGTATCGAGATCCGGGGCTTCGGCAGCTTCTCGCTGCATTACCGACCGCCCCGCCTCGGTCGTAACCCGAAGTCCGGGGATCCGGTATCGCTGCCTGCCAAGTATGTTCCCCATTTCAAACCCGGCAAGGAATTGCGCGAACGGGTAAATGCGCTGGACGACGCGACGATTGAACGGGGACGCGCGGCGTCCGCACATGACGACGACGAGGATGATGACGATTAGAAAAACGGCGCCGTTGGGCGCCGGAGTTTTGTGATGCTTCGTCTGGTGCTGGTCGTGGTGGCGTTATTGCTTGGCTTGGCATTTCACAGTCGAAATCATCAAGCCGTAACGCTCGACTTTTATACGAGCAAAATCGATCTTCCACTGTCGTGGGTCGTAGTTGCGGCCTTGATGCTTGGCGCCTTATTGGGCGCACTGACCCTACTCCCCCGCTTGTTGAGCGCGCGCCGTGCGCTACGCCGTGAATTGAAGCGCGCGAAAATTCTCGCCCAAGCCACGCCATCTATCAGCCCTTCCGATGGGCAGTGAGGCGATATTTTTTCTGACCGCGCTGCTGTTGCCCGTGGCTGCGATCTCGGGCTGGTATTTTGGACGGCGCGAACCGGCGTCTGCAGCGGCCGCCCTGCGTGATCACAAACAGCAGTTCGCGACCGACTACTTCAAAGGCTTGAATTTTCTCCTGCATGATCGCCCGGACAAGGCCATCGAGATTTTTGTCAAAGTTCTCGAAGTCGAAACGGATACCATCGAAACTCACCTCGCGCTTGGCAATCTTTTTCGTCGCCGTGGTGAAGTCGATCGCGCAATTCGAATTCACCAGAATCTCGTCGCGCGTACCACTTTGGATGTCAGCCAACGCGGGCAGGCGTTGCTGGAATTGGGCCTGGACTACATGCGCTCGGGGCTTTTAGATCGCGCGGAAAGTCTGTTCCTTGAGTTGCTTGAACTCGGGATGTTCGAACCAGCGGCACTGCGACATTTAATCGATATTTATCAACAAGAGCGGGATTGGGACAAGGCGCTCGAATTCGGTACGCGTCTGGAAGCAGTCAACGGCGAAAATCTGAGTGTCGAGCGCGCGCACTTTCTGTGCGAGTTGGCGCAGATGCAGCTTGATGGGAACAATCGTGGCGCAGCTCAGGAACTGCTGGAGCGTGCGTTGAGCGCTGATCGCAAGTGTGCGCGCGCCAGCCTTATGCTGGCGGGCATCGCAATCAGCAATCGAGAATTCGAGCGGGCAATCCATTCTCTTAAGCGGGTCGAACATCAGGATCTCGAAATGGTCACCGAGGTCATCGTGCCCTTGTCGCACAGTTACCGGGAACTTGGGCGATTGGAGGAAATGCGCGATTACCTGGTACGGCTAACAAGCTTGCGCGCCGGGACCTCACCGATGCTGGCATTGGCTCAGCTAATTGAGGAGCAGCGAGGGGTTGAGCCGGCGAAACGGTATGTGGTGGAGGAACTCAAAATTCGCCCGACCTTAAAAGGCATCGAGCGGCTGATCGATTACACCCTGCAGGGGGTGCAGGGTGAACCCCGTGAAGATCTTTTGATCCTGCGGGAAACGACGGTACGTTTAATTGCGACCAAAGCTTCCTACAAGTGCGGGCAATGTGGATTTTCCGGGCGCTCGGTGTACTGGCAATGTCCGAGCTGCAAGGCCTGGAGCAAGATTAAGCCAATCCAGGGTATCGAAGGCGAATGAGTACCAGTTCTGCACCGCGGATCATTGTGGCGCTCGATCACGCGACCGGTGCCGAAGCCGAGGCGCTGCTCGCGCGACTTGGCGCGGCGGACTATGCGGTGAAAATCGGCAAGGAATTGTTTACGGGCGAAGGCCCGGCCATCGTGCGCGCGGTGGTCGCGCGCGGGCGGCCAGTATTTCTGGATCTCAAGTATCACGACATCCCGCACACGGTCGCGGCCGCGTGTCGGGCGGCGGCCGAGCTCGGCGTGTGGATGATGAATGTACATGTCAGCGGAGGGCGCGAGATGCTGCGGGCGGCGCGCGCGAGCTTGCAGGCATGCACGCCGCGTCCGTTACTGATCGGTGTGACGGTGTTGACCAGCCTCGATGGTGCTGCGCTTGATGAAGTTGGGATTACGGATTCGGCGGCGGCGCAGGTGCTGCGGCTCACGCGCCTCGCGCGTGATTGTGGGTTGGATGGCGTCGTCTGCTCAGCGCAGGAGATCGCAGCCGTTAAGCGCGAATGCGGCGCGCATTTTCTCACGGTGACCCCCGGGATTCGACCCCACGCGGCGAGCCTGGATGATCAGCAACGGGTCGCCACCCCCGCGTTTGCGATCCGCGCGGGCGGCGATCACCTGGTGATTGGTCGACCTATAACGCGCGCGGATGACCCGGCTGCCGCGCTCGCCGCGATTGCTGCCGAAATTGTCTCCGCTTGAAGTTCGCCGCTGGCCCGGCGGCCACGTTGGGACCGTTGCCGCATCGAATCATTCACCCACGCTCCCTGCTGCGCAAAAGTTAAATGTCGATGGATGACACCGTTCGTCTCAGCCCGCTAACGCCGAAGCCACCCGGACGCGGCGAGACCCTGCGCTATTGGACGCAATTATTCGGCGCGGGACGCTCGCTCGCCATCGCCGAAGCAGTGCGTCGCCATCCAGGACTGACGGTGTTGATCTGCGCTGATTCCGCAGCGGCCGTGCAATTCGACGTTGAATTGCCGTTTTTCGCGCCCGACATGCAGGTGCTGCATCTGCCGGATTGGGAGACCCTGCCCTATGATCGGTTCAGTCCTTTTCAGGACATCATTTCTGATCGCATCGCGACCCTGAGCCGCTTGGCGCAGTACCGCCAGGGGTGTCTCATCATTTCGGTGGGCACCTTGTTGCATCGGCTGCCGCCGCGGCAATGGTTACAGGGCCAGAGCTTCTTGCTCCGTACCGGCGAGCGGCTCGACCGCGAGGCCTTCCGCCTGCGCCTGCAGGAGGCGGGCTATCGGCACACCACGCAGGTGATGGATCACGGCGATTTTGCGCTTCGCGGTTCGATCATCGATGTCTTTCCGATGGGCTCGCCGCAACCTTTTCGGATCGATCTTTTTGACGAGGATATCGAGTCGCTGCGGCTCTTCGATGTAGAGACTCAACGCTCCGCCGCGCAGGTCGACAAGATCGAACTGCTGCCCGCCCGCGAAGTCCCCTTGACCCCGGAGGCGATTGCCACCTTCAAGCGCAATTGGCGGCTCAACTTCGAAGGGCGCCCATCCGCGAGTCCAATCTTCGAGGATGTCAGCAACGGGCTGGCACCGGCCGGCATCGAATACTATCTGCCGCTGTTCTTCGAGGCGGTGTCCACGTTATTTGATTACCTGCCGGCAGATAGCTTGTTTCTGCTCGATGGCATGGTCGCGACCGGCGCCGAAGCCTTCCTGCAATCAGTCGCCGCGCGTTACGAGCAGCTGCGACACGATATCGAACGTCCACTGCTGCCACCACCCAAGCTGTTCCTCAGCTGGCAGGAGATTTTGGAGCGACTCGCGGCGTATCCGCGGATCGCCCTCGGCGGCGAAGAATGGCTCGACCGTGCGCATGGCGTGCGCTTCGCGACGCGTCCGGCAGTCCGCCTACCCATCGATATTCGTGCACGCGAACCCCTGGGCGCCGTGATCCAATACATCGAGCGCTACCCGGGACGGGTCCTAATCGTTGCCGAATCTGCGGGTCGCCGCGAAACCATCGCTGAGCTTTTCACGCGCCACGGCGTCGTGCTCAAGGCGCTGGCTTCATGGCAGGAGTTTGTCGAGGGCGAATGCAAATTGGGTCTCGCGGTGGCGCCGCTCGCTGAAGGCGTGGAAATTGACGACCCGCCGTTAGCGCTGATCACCGAGAGCCAATTGTTTGGGGAACGCGCCGCGCAGCGCCGCCGCCGGCGGCGGAGCAATATCGACTCCGAAGCGATTGTGCGCAATCTCGCCGAGCTGCGCGTCGGCGCGCCGGTGGTGCACGAGCATCACGGTATCGGACGCTACCTCGGGCTTGAGGTGTTGACGGCCGGCGACCTCGCCAATGAATACATCAAGCTCGAATATGCCGACGGCGACAAACTTTATATTCCGGTGGCGTCCCTGGGACTCATCAGCCGTTACACCGGCATTGATCCCGAACATGCGCCGCTGCATAAACTTGGCAGTGGCCAATGGGATAAGGCGCGTAAGCGCGCGGCCGAACGCATTCGCGATGTGGCCGTGGAGCTGCTTGAAATCCACGCCCGGCGTGCCGCGCGTGTGGGGCATGCCTTCAAACTCGAGCGCGATTCCTACCTCACTTTCGAACAGGGTTTCCCGTTCGAGGAAACCGCCGATCAAGCGGCCGCCATTGAAGCAGTGCTGGCGGATATGCAGCGCACGCAGCCGATGGATCGCTTGATCTGCGGCGATGTCGGCTTTGGCAAGACCGAGGTCGCCATGCGCGCGGCCTTCGTCGCAGTCTCGGATGGACGCCAGGTTGCCGTGCTGGTGCCCACCACCCTGCTCGCGCAGCAGCACTATCAGACCTTTCGCGACCGCTTTGCGGACTGGCCGGTGAAGATCGAACAGCTGTCTAGATTCAGCGATGCTCAGGCCACGCGCGGCGCGCGTGCCGGGCTCGCCGATGGCACCGCCGATATCGTGATCGGAACCCACAAGTTGCTCAGCCGGGATCTCAAATTCAAAAATCTGGGCCTGGTGATCATTGACGAAGAACATCGCTTCGGCGTCCGCCAAAAAGAGCAGCTGAAAGCCTTGCGTACCGAGGTGGATATTCTGACCTTGACGGCAACCCCCATTCCGCGCACGTTGAACATGGCCTTGGCCGGCACGCGCGAGCTGTCGGTGATTGCCACCGCGCCGTCGAAACGGTTGGCGATCAAAACCTTTATCTATGAGTGGTCGGACGAACTGGTGCGCGAAGCGGTACTGCGCGAAATTGCCCGCGGTGGGCAAGTGTATTTTGTGCATAACGAAGTGGAGACCATTGAGCTGCTCGCGCAGCAAATCGCCGCGCTGGTGCCTGAAGCACGCGTGCAGTTCGCCCACGGCCAGCTGCGTGAGCGCGATCTCGAGCAGGTGATGCTCGATTTTTATCATCGCCGCTGCAATGTGCTGGTGTGCACGACCATCATCGAAACCGGTATCGATGTGCCGAACGCCAATACCATGCTGATCAACCGCGCAGACAAATTCGGGCTCGCTCAGCTCTATCAATTGCGCGGAAGAGTCGGCCGCTCGCATCACCGCGCCTACGCCTATCTCATTGTGCCACCGCGCAAGATGATCACCGCCGATGCGGTGAAGCGCCTGGAGGCGATGGAGGCGATGGAAGATCTCGGGGTGGGCTTCACCTTGGCCACGCATGACATGGAGATCCGCGGCGCGGGGGAAATTCTTGGCGATGAACAGAGCGGACATATCCAGGAAATTGGCTTTGGCCTATATACCGAACTCTTGAATCGCGCGGTGGCCGCCCTTAAGGCAGGACGGCAACCGAATTTGGACGATCAGGAAGCGCGCGGGACCGAACTCGAACTGCACATTCCGGCGCTGTTGCCGGAGGATTATTTGCCGGATGTGCACGCGCGGTTAATCTTGTACAAGCGGATCGCGAGCGCGCCAGATGAGCAGGATCTGGAAGGTCTCAAGGAGGAAGTCATCGATCGCTTTGGCGAACTCCGCGAGCCGATTCACAATTTATTCCGCGTGACCCTGCTCAAGCTCGCGGCCGCGCGGCTCGGAATTAAACGGATCGATTTTGGTCGCCAGGGCGGTTTGGTCGAGTTCCGGGCGCAGCCGGATGTCGATCCACAGAAAGTCATTAAGTTAATTCAGGCCGGAAATGGCTATCGGCTTGAGGGGCAGGATCGCCTGCGTCTGCGCTCCGACATGCCGGATGCGGCGAGTCGGTTCGCCGAAGTAGAAAAATTGTTGCGGAGTTTAGGATGAGCGTCGTGCGCGCAGGATTTTGGCGGTGGGGATGCTGTGTGCTGATGACTTGCCAGCTCAAGGTCGCAAGTGCGGCGTGGTATCAGGTTGAAGTCATAGCCTTTCGTTATGCGCAGGCCGAGGAGAGCAGTTGGTCGGCTGCGAAAACACTGCCGGATTTATCAACTGCGGTGCGCCTGGCGCCTGCCGAGCAAGCGCCAGAGCCGGCCGCGCCATTGGCCTATCAGGCGCTCGCGAGTCATGAGCTCAAGCTTGCTGGCGCCTACCAGGCGCTCGCGCGCAGCGGAAATCTCGAGCGGCTTTTTCATGTGGGCTGGCGCCAGCGCGACGAGGACAGTCGCGCGGTGTTTTTGAGTACCGCGGATCCGGCCGCCGACCCGGTCACCGCGCCGCCAGCGGTGTTGGCCGGCACTGTACGAATCAGTCCTGGCAGTAGCGGTTTTCAGCTGGTCTCGAACTTCATCGTGCAGCAAGGCGAAACACCCATTGCGCTGGCCGAGTCGCGCAAGATAGCGCTCGGCGAGCTGCACTATTTGGATCACCCGTTAGTCGGGTTGTTGATTCAGATGACTGCGCTTGATCCCGCTGTCGATACGAACGGTGACGTGTTGCCCTCCACGCCTGCCAGTCCCTCAGCGGCAGACGACGCGGACTGAGCAAGTGCCTCACTACTTGTCGTGGCGAGCGCACTCTAAACAGCCAGCACTACCAGGGGATCAGAACGCATAACGTGACGAAAATTTTTGGGCCCGTCATCCCGGGCGAAGCGGCGCGAGCCGCGCAGACCCGGGATCCATGAG
>JANOVQ010000551.1:0-11851 GCA_031417495.1 Pseudomonadota bacterium
CCCGTCGCCAGACTGAGTGAAAAAGTGTCCATCGCAACGCCGATATTTTGCTCAACTTGAGTGAGCGTAGAGGTGGCAGATTCAACGCATCGATCGCCCTTCGCGGCATATTTTTCCACCGTGGATTCGAGATCGGCGATATGCCGTGCGAGCGCTGCAAACTCGCGCGTGGAGGGAACATTGCCGGCTTGCACAGCCAATTGACGCAGCAAGCGATGGACTGTCATGGCCAGCCGTGGGGTATCGTGGGTCGACGGCCAGAACAGGATGTAATCCTCGAAGTATTCGCTTTTGCACAATTCGGTGACACGTTGCAGGTCTTGTTGGTTGCACAAAATAACAGTGCGGTGCGGCACCTGATGAATTTTGGTGCTCAAGCGATACAGTCCCAGGTAATAGTGCTCGGCCTTGCGTAGCGAATTGAAAGCCAGGATCAGGACCGCCGGCTGGTAGGTTTCAAAATCTTCAACGGCGCGTTTCGGATCAGTGGAGACAAATAAATTCTCAAACTCGTCGCGCAGCGGCTTAGCCACCAGTTCGGCGTCCGCGACCGCGTCTGTCACGACCAGAATCGAGGAATGGTCCGTCATGGGGTTGGTTCAGCAGGTCGGCGGCCGTGCGCTTCCCACTTGGCCACCCAATCCGGCAGCGCTCGTGCGGGCATAGGCGGCGCGATGAAATATCCTTGTGCGGTATCGCAACCACTGGCCTGGAGAAAATCCCAGTCGGCCTGGTCCTGCACGCCTTCGGCCACCGTTCGCATCCCAAGTTGGCGCGCCATATTCAGATTTGCGGCGACAATTGCCGTGAGCGATTTGTTCCGTGATGACTGGTGGATGAAACTGCGATCGATCTTCAGCTCGTCGAAGGGCAGGTCACGCAACTGGGCCAATGATGAATAGCCTGTCCCAAAGTCGTCGAGCGACAGGACAATGTGCTTTAAGCGCAAACGTGTGAGGCTGTCGAGTGCAGTCAGTGGATCGGACATTACCCGGCTTTCCGTGATCTCCAGCACCACCCGTTGCGGGGCGATTCCGAATTTATCGACTTCACTAACGATGAAATCGGCGAAATCCAGATCAGCCAGATCGTCCATGGACACGTTGATCGCCACCTGCAGGTCGAGGCCTGCGTCCTGCCACAGACGGACTTGACGCAGCGCCGCCGAGACTACCGTGCGCGTTAACCCTTCAATGAGTCCACGCTCTTCCGCGAGCGCAATAAATTTATCGGGACCGACCAAACCATCCACTGGATGCTGCCAGCGGACCAGGGTCTCAACCCCGGTGACCGCTCTGGAAGCGAACGCCACCTGCGGTTGGTAGTAATTGACCAGCTCGCCGTCCGCAATTGCGCGCCGCAAATCCTCGACTGCGTAAGACACGTCGGTACCCTGCGACGATGGCGCGGTGCCGGTCACGGTCCCGTTCAATACCTGGCGTAATTGTTCGGTAGTCACCGGCTTGTCGTGGAAGCGCTCATCGCGCGACGTGTCGGGTACCACGAGTATTTCGTCGCCGAGAATGGTGTGCGCGCAGAACGCGATAGCGCGCGGGAGCTCCTGTGCATCGAATCCGAACCGCGATTTGAACCATTAGCGGTTTTCGTCCACCAAGCTAACGAGCGCGGTCGGTGTCTCGCAGATAAGGGACGCTAAGCGTGTAAGGTCGTCGAATGCCAGTTCGGGTGCGGTGTCGAGTACTGCATAGTCGCGCAGGGCGGCGAGTCGCTGCGCTTCGTTGCGTGGCGCGGGCGCGGATCTCACGGTATCCGGCCTGTCGGTACGAGAATGGTGTGCGCAAGGTGACGGGATTTCACGGCGTTATGACTGCACGCGCGCGCCACTCGACCGGCGAGCCAGAATAAACCCTGCAAATCTGCGCGTTTCCCGTTTCCATGGGGCATCACTCGTTGTTCGCTGGTCGAACTATCGGCCGGCGCGCGCCCGCATGGCAGCTGTCGTGGGACTAGCAAGGGTAGGGATTTTGCCTAGCAGGCGCGCGGACTTCGGCTGGCTCGAGCGGCCAAGCCCGACTGGCCGTGCGTGGCGCTTGCCGCCTGTCTTAGGGCGAAATGAGGCCGGCGCGAATCGCGAGCCGCACCAGACTGGCGACATCGCGAATGTTCAGGCGGTGCATGATCTGCGCGCGATGCGCATTCACGGTTTTCGATGACAACTTCAGCTGGTGGGCAATCTCTTTGGTGTGTACGCCTTCGGCAATGAGTTTGAGAATTTCGCGCTGCCGCATCGTGAGTGCGATAAGTGGGTCGGGCTCGGCCCCGGCGCGCACGTGTTCAACCAGGTGCCGTGCCGCGCTCGGTGACAGATAGCTATCGCCGCGCGCCACCGCGGCGAACGCGAGTTCCAATTCAAGCGTGGACGAGTCTTTGAGCAGATACGCCGCCGCGCCGGCCTTGAGGGCATGCAGCACGAGCTCCTCGCTGGAGAACATCGAGAGGATAATCACCTGGGTCGCCGGCAGTTCGTCCTTCACCGCCACGGTCAATTCGATGCCGCTCATTCCTTCCATGGTGAGATCGGTCACCAGGACATCCGGCTGGTGCAGACGCACTGCCGCCAGTCCAGCCACGGCGTTGCCGGCCTCGGCCACCACGGTGATGTCGGGCAGATCCTCCATCAACGCGCGCAGCCCGCCGCGCACCAGCGTGTGATCATCGACCAACACGACACGCATCAGGCCGCCCCTTTCCGCACTTTCTTGCCGGCCTTGAGCGGATAGCTCGCCTGTACGCGCGTCCCCTGGCCCGGACGCGTGTCGATCTGCAGCCGGCCACCGGCGAGCACCGCCCGCTCTTCCATCCCGAGCAAACCCATGCTGCCGCCCTTAAGCGCGCGGTCGCGTTCTGCGACCAGATCAAAGCCCCGTCCGTCGTCGCTGATCGCGATGAGCAGCTCGCCTTCCTGCTGCCGCAATTCGACCACCACCTCGCGTGCACCGGCATGCCGCGCGATATTGGTCAGGGCTTCCTGCGCAATCCGAAACAGCGCGACGGCCTGCGGACTCTTGGCGGTTCCGCATTCTGGTTCGATCACGAAGCGCACCGCCAACCCCGCGCTGGCCGCGATGCGCTTGGCCTGGTCGCGCAGTGCTGCCGCCAGACCGAGGGTATCCAGTTGCGGGGGACGGAGGTCGAGCGTGAGGCTGCGGGTCTGCGCCAGCGCATGTCCAGTAAGCTCGACAGCAGCGGTGACCTTCTTGAGCGCGGTGCCTGTCACGCGCGGTTGCACCCATTGCAAATTGAGTTTGAGCGCAGTCAGGGTCTGCCCAATATCGTCGTGCAGTTCGCGCGCAAGCGTCGCCCGTTCGGTTTCCTGCACCTCAAGCAGTCGCTGTGACAGCACTTGCAGCCGGGTTTGGTGTGTGCGCAGCGCGAGTTCGGTGCTGCGGGCTGCTGTGATGTCGCTAAGCGTGGCGACTACCTCGGTGACGGCGCCGCTGACATCGCGCAAGGGAGAGGCGTTGATCGACAGGAGGAACTGCGTGCCATCTGCGTGCACGACAGTACGCTCGACGCCATAAACCGACTGGTTAGTGTCGAACGCGCGCTGGCACGGCATCTCGCATCCCGCCACCGGCGTGCCGTCCAGGTTCCTAAGCAGCCATGGGGGATCGTCGTAAGCGCGCGCAGCGGGGTCTTTTGCGGACAAGCCAAGAAGCCTTTCGGCCTCTTGGTTGGCGAACAGAAAGAAGCCATCGGCATCGACCGTGACGACGCCCCCAGGGGTCGCCTTGATGATCCGCGACAATCGTTCCCGGCTGTCGTACAAGGCCTGCTCGGCGGCTTTTAGTTCCGTAATATCGCTAATGACCCCGTCCCAGACGATGCGACCGTCCCCGAGCTTGCGCGGCGCAGATCGCAATTTCATCCAGCGCACTCCACCAGCGCCAATCCACATTCTGATGTGTAGTTGGAAGGCGCTCATCGTGCGCAACGACTCGGCCTCGGCTGCCACCAACAGTCCCGCATCTTCGGCCAGGATCTGAGCGTACAGCGCCGACGAGTCGGCGAGCACGGCGTCGGCGGTAATGCCCATCACGCGTTCTATCGCTGAACTCACGTAAACGAACTGCCTACGGCCGTCCGCTTCGCACAGCAGCTGATAGAGCACCGTGTCCGGCAGGTTGGTGCCGATGTGGTGTAAGCGTTGTTCGATGGTGCGTAATCTGCCTTCCTCCTGCTGCCGAGTGATGGCGATAGCCGCGAGAGCCGCCACCATCTCGATCAGTTGGCGCTCCTCCGGTAGCGGTCGCCGGCTAATGCGATAGTAGATCGCGATCGTGCCCAGCACCTTGTGCCCGGTGCCGAAGATGGGGGCCGACCAGCACGCGCGCAGTCCGTGCGCGAGTGCCACGTCGCGGTGATCCCGCCACAACGGATCGCTCGCGATGTCCTCAACCACCACCGTCTCGCGGCGATACGCTGCCGTACCACAGGAGCCGCTGGATGGACCGATGGGCCGATTGTCGTATACGTCCATGAAGCCCTTTGGGATACTCGGTGCAGCGGCGCAACGCAGATGGATGCCGTTAGCATCGAGCAGCAGAATCGAGCAGAGCATGTCTTTCCCTTGCTCTTCGGTCATTTTCAGCAATGTGTCCAAGGTGTCAGCGGACGGCGTATTCAGCGCAATCTTGTGCAGGACTGCCGCCTGAAGCGTGAGCAGCGCATTGAGTCGCTTCTGCGCGGTCATATCGAATCCCGCGACCAGGAAGCCTTTAACGGTTCCGTCGGGAGTCAATTCAGGAACAATTCGCACCAGGCGGTGCAGAACACCACTGTCCGCGTGCGTGATGGTGAATTCGAATTCGGCGGCGTTACCGGCGAGCGCGCTTTGCACATAGGGTTCAATCCTGGCAAACATGTCTGCCCCGAGGACTTCCGGCATGGTATGCCCAATGACGTCCTCCGCAGCCCAGCCGAACACACGATCAAATTCCTGGTTGGCGAACAGGTAGCGCAGGTCGCGGTCCACGCGGCTAATCAATCCCGGAATGTTGTCGACGAGTAATTGCAACTCCTGCGCGTGTTTCCGGAGCGCCGTCGCCGTCGCCTGCTGATGGGTGATGTCGCGGACAACGGCGACGGTGAGACCTGCCGTTCCCGGGCTGGCATTCGCGGAAACCCAGCAAAACGAACCGTCCTTGCAGTAAAGACGATAGACCTGATCGCGTATGGATTTGCCGGCCGCAAGTTCGGTTAACGTGTGCGTGGCGTGTGCGCGGTCGTCTGGGTGCACAAACTCGATCATCGGACGGGCGCGCAGTTCCGTCTGACTCCAGCCAAGCGTGGCAGTCCAGGCCGGGTTCAAAACTTTGAATGAACCGTCACGGTCAAACACGCACAGCATGTCCAGCGACAGCTCGATTAATTGCTCGCGCGCGCTCGCCAGCTCGGTATCGTCCGTTGCCGCGTGCATGGCTTTGCGCATGTACAGGTTCCCTGAATCACCAAGCCGCTATCTCGAAGAACCCCCCGGTCGATCGCTTGCAGCAACGCGGGTGACACGAACAGAGCGGATTGCCGGTCGGGCTGATTGGTCAATCAGCGAGAAAATCACTCACTGACATACAGTGTAGTCAAGATACTCCACTTAGGTCTGCTAAGTGTGCGGCCATGGCGCCAGGTGAAGTTCAGCGCATCTTATGCGCGGATCGGCAGCGCAACGACTCCACTGCCGAGGATCGATTGTTCACCGTCCTGGTTTATGGCGCCGTGGGTCAGTTCGACGCAATGACGACCTTGCTCATCCACAAATTTGCGCTGTACTTCGCCATTAAAAAGCAGCACGTCTCCTTCTGGATTGTGGCGTCGGATTTTGCTTGAGGAAGAGACCAGAAAGCCGTCGTCACCCATCCAGTTAGTCAGCTGATGGGTCATCCAGGAGCAGCGTTCCGGGCCGTAATCATAGGCGCCGGGCGCACCGACTTTCAGCGCGAATTCCTGCTCCCAATGCACCCGCTCGGGGCAATCAGGAATGTTAAAGCGATTTGGAATCCCGAGGCCGGGATGCGCATGGGCGAGCTTCCAGGCGAGCTTGTTGGCGCGGATATAGAGGCCGCCCCAGCCCTGCGCAAACGCGATGAAGCCGGTCACCGTCATCGGTCCTTTCGCCAAGGTCGGCAGCCGTTGTCCGACCTGCACGTCCTCCCAATAGCGCCGTTCCGCGCCGCGCACCTCTTCGTGCGCATAGGTCCGATAGACTTCAGCAAGTTCCTCGGCGGTGTAACGCTTTTCGGGTCGCGCCTTGACCTCGGTGTACTTGGTGCCCTTTTCACGCGCCGTATCGCGCTCTGTGCGGAAGCACCAACTGTCAACGTCGGCGAGCTTGTCGCCCTGCTGATTGAAATACTCGACGTGATAGATCTGTTGCACGGCACGGCCAGCGAACTGCGTCTCGTGGGACACCAGATCCTTCAGCCAGGATTGGGTCGAGATGACATCATTCCGCCGCGCATGCTTATGCCAGGTCCAGTTCGCGCCGGCCCACATGGCGTGGATGCCGGGCAGCCCGCCCACATATCCCGACGCGATGCGCGAGCACGCGAACAGGAACGAAGGCAGCGCAATAATGTCGCCAAAGGAGGTGGCGCGCGCATACGCCGGATCGCACCACAGCGGGTTGTCGTCGCCGATGCCGTGCGCGTAATGCCGAATGTTGTCGCGGGTCGCCTCAAAACACCACGGTTCGGGTTCTTGTGCGATGCGCACGTTTAAACGCCGCCGCAGATCATCCAGGCCCTGCTCGGTGATGCGCGGAAATTCCTCGCGCCGATTCTCGCTGTTCATTTCAACGTCTCCTGTCGCTTACTGCGGTGGCCGCGACTGCTGGCGCAAGACGCCGCGGTTAACTTTGCCAGCGGGGGTTTTCGGCAATTCATTCACGAATTCGACTTGGCGTGGATACTCGTGTCGACTTAAGCGCTGCTGTGCAAATTGTTGGATCTCGAGGATGAACGCCGCGTCACCCACGCGCTTCGATAACACGAAGGCTTTCACCACCTGTCCGCGCGTGGCGTCCGCGACGCCGATCGCCGCGCATTCCGAAATGTCCGGATGCATCAGCAGGGTGTCCTCAATCTCGACTGCACTCATCGTCCAGCCGGCCGAGATGATCACATCGTCGGCGCGACCGTTGTGGTAGAAATAGCCGTCCTTATCGAGGTGACCGAGATCCTTGGTGGGAAACCACGCCTGGCCACGGCGCAGCATGATTTCGCCAATGACATTCGGGGCACAGGGGTTGCCTGCGCGATCCATCACCGCCACCTCGACACCGGGCACCGGTTTCCCCAGCGCGCCCGGTTTGACCGCCAGATCATCCGCACCGGGATAATTGACCAGGATCACGCCGACTTCGGTCGTGCCGTAAATGCTGCACACCTTCGAACCGAAAGTGTGCTCTGCCCACACGGCGGTGTCGCTGTCCATCGGCTCACCCGTGAACGACAGCTTCTGCAGCACAAATTTGTAGCGCGCGGCGACCGCGGCATTCTTCATCAGACGATAGTGCGTAGCGGCGGCGGACAGGTTGGTAATGCGATAGTCCTGGAGCGCGCGCAGCAGGCGCTCCGCCTCGAATTTGCCGGCATAGGCCGCGATGCTGACGCCGAGCGCTAACGGCGCCAACGTGCCGTGCCACAGCCCATGCCCCCAGGCCGGCGACGAGGGGCACATGAAACGATCCCCTGGCCGCACGCCGGTTCCGTATAACGCGGCGATCGCCACAGTGACAATCGCCCGCTGACGGTGTTGGACAGCTTCAG
The DNA here is from genome assembly GCA_031417495.1 of Pseudomonadota bacterium. Lineage (GTDB taxonomy): Bacteria > Pseudomonadota > Gammaproteobacteria > CAIKBL01. The sequence continues at coordinate 7,788 of JANOVQ010000551.1, forward strand.
GAAGTTCGCGCGTGGTCCCCGAGGTATATTGAAAAAGCGCCAAGTCATCCGCACGTGTCGGCAGCGGCGCCAGTGCCGAACGCCCGGCGACCTCAGCGAGCCATTCGTCGTTGGCGATCACCACTGCGGTGTCCGCCGCTGCGGCGAGCTCGCGTTTCTCCGCTGCCAGCAATAAAAGCGCGGGGCGACAGTCCGCCAGGCGCAGGCGCAGACCTTCCGGACCGAACAAGGTGAATAACGGCACCGCGATCGCGCCCATCTTCATCACGCCGAACAGCGCCGCATAGAACGCCAATGAAGGATCCAGCATCAGTGCCACGCGATCACCAGGTCGGATGCCGCGGGCCTGCAGATCGGCGGCGACGCGCGCGCTCCAGTCCGCCAGTGCGGCAAAGGTAATCACCTCGTCGCGGCCGTCAGCATGCGCCACCCGCACCGCCACTCCGCCGATGTCGTTGCCCACATGGCGGTCGACACACTCGTGCGCAATATTGAGCTGTGAATGATCGCCATCGAACAACGCCCATAGCGCTTCTTTGGAAAAATGGCGCTGGGCGTCCGCATAGCTCACGTAGTCGGTCAGACGGTTCAGACGCGGATCCTCGTTGCAGCACGGATGAATTGTTTTGGCGTCTGCTGAGGGTCGGCGAGACGGCGCGTTACGCGCCTATTTTACGGGTAAGCACCGCCTGTTAGACAGTACGTTATCAAAGAGAAATTTTTAGGAATTGCAAAATGTTGACTCGCAAGCGCGGCACCATCGCATTGGTACCGTGCTTGCGCATACCTCTCTAGGTCTCAGGCGTGACCGTGACGGAGCAGTTTGCCCGGCGTTGCGCCGGTGCATTCGCCATCGCGGAAGGTGACGTCGCCGTTGACCATGATGTAGCGGTAGCCTTCGGCTTTCTGCACGCGCCGCCATTCGCCACCCGGGAAATCGTGGGTGATCTCCGAGGGCAGCGAACGCAGCGCGTCGTAGTCGTAGACCACGATGTCGGCCGGCCGTCCTTCGCTGATGGTGCCGCGATCAAGAAAGCCCGCCATTCTGGCCGGCAGACAGGACAGCCGGTAATGCGCTTCTTCGAGTCCAAGGATCTGCTTATCGCGCACGAAGTCGGTGATGAACTCCGTGGTGTAGCGACCGATGGTCACGAACTTGGTGTGCGCACCGCCGTCGGACACGCCGGGCACGGTGTATTCGCTGGCGAAGATTTCACGATTCAGTTCGATGTCGGTATTGAACGGCGGAGTGAAGATCACGGTCTGCAGGTTCTCGTCGACGACGATGTCGAGCAGGCAATCGATCGGATGGCGGCCCTGCGCCTCGCCGAGTTGGGCGAGCGTCATGCCTTCCCAGCGCTTGTTCGCAGGCTTCACGGTCTGCTTGATGACGAAGTGCATGATCGGGCCCGTGACGACCGGCATGCGACCATGATCGTAGTCTTCGCGCAGCGCCGCGCGAATCCGCGGATCTTCCATTTTGGCTTTGCGCGTCGGCACATCGCCCAGCGTCACATTGCGCCAATCATCCTGGCCGTCGAGCAGATTGAAGTCTTCGAAGGTGTAGGTCTGTTCGTTGCCGACGTTGATCGCCTGCAACCACACCTGGTTGCCGCGTGCCTGCGCCTTCTCGGCCCAGGCGAGCAGGCGCCGGCTCTGGCGTGGATGATAGTCGTTGGCCGAAACCACATTGAACAGCACCGGGCAGCCCGACACTTCGGCGAGCTTTTCGACGAACACCAGGTCTTCGTAGATATCTTCGCGGGCCTGCGTAATCTGGATGTGACCGTTACCGCGCTGACGCAATACCTCGGCGAATTTCAGACAGGTTTCGTTGCTCATCATATCGGTGACCATCGGCGTGCCATCGTAGTCGCGCTGTACCGAAGTGAAACCGTCCCCCAGTTTCTGGACCGACCAACCCGGCGCACCCGCGTCCATGCCGACATTGATCAAGCGGCACATCTCGGCCATCTCGGTCGCCGTCGGTTCACGCGACTTCGCTTCTTCGAGACCCATCACCCAGATCATGAGCGGGCCCAGTGGCACATAGGAGATCACGTTCACGCCCTTCGGGATGCGCGAGAGCGTGTCGAGCCATTCGGGGAAGGTCACCCAATCCCACAGCATGCCCTGCTTCATGGACTCATAAGGAATCGCCTCGACGCGCGACATCGAAAGCATTGCGCGCTCGCGATTCTCCGGTGCAGTCGGCGCGAAGCCGAAGCCGCAGTTACCCAGCACCAGCGAAGTCACCCCGTGCCAACCGGACAGGGTGCAATAGGGATCCCACTGGATCTGCGCGTCATAATGCGTGTGGAGATCGACAAATCCGGGCGCGACGATCAAGCCCGTGGCGTCGATCACCTGCGTGGCATCGTCCTTGTTCAAAGGCGTGCGCGAAATCGCGACCACTTTGCCGTCGCGGATCGCGACATCACCGCTGAAGCGCGGCGCTCGCGTGCCGTCGATAATGGTTCCGTGCTGGATCAGGGTGTCGAATTGAGCCATGAAACTTCTCTCCTCTGGTTGTGCGTGGAAGGCGGGGCGGTGTAAGACCGCAGCCGGTTCCGCGCCTGAATGCGGGCGGCGCAGGCCTGCTTCGTTGCAAGTTCGAGCCTGACTCGGTGAGTTTGGCACCAATGGTTGCCGTTCGTAAAACCGGATAATAGACTCAATACGTTCGCCTATCCGGTCAATTGCCGCGCCGGACCCCAATTGCTGACGGGCGCGAGGCCCGCCGGAGGTCAGCGTGTGAATCACCGCCAGGAACTTGAAGCCCTGACCGAGCTCGCCTATGTCGGCAATATGCGCCGCGCGGCCGAGGCGCTCGGCGTCTCCCAGTCGACTTTGAGCGACGTCATCACACGCCTTGAAGCTGCCTATGGCGCGCCGCTGTTCGAACGCGACCGGCGTGGCTCACATCCGACAGTCTACGGCCGGGTGGTGATCACGGCCGCCGCCCAGGCGCTGCGACTGATGGAGGAGGCGCATCGCGAAATCGGCCTGATCAAAGGCTCGGCGAGCGGGCGCCTCGCGATCGGCGCCGAGGCCGGCCTCATCGAACCCTACCTGACCGAAGCCATCGCCCACGGCCTGCGCCGCTCTCCCAACCTGCGTTTCCGCCTGCAGGCGCTGGATTCCAGCACCCTGGTCCACGAGCTGCGGGAGAAGCGCATCGATTTCTTCCTGAGCGTACGCCCGGACACCTCCACTGCCGGCCTGGAGCTGCGCGAGATAGGTCTTATCCATGCACTGCCCTTCGTACGACCCGGCCATCCGTTGACTACGTCTACCCCGCACAGTCTGGCGCGCATCATGGCTTATCCCATCGTGCAGGGCCCCGGCCCCCGTTGGTTCATCCGGCGCCTCGGCGAGGCACTGCGGATCGACGCCACCGATGCCGTGCGGCGCGACGCGGCCGTGATCGTTAATGACTTCGGCGTGGTGCGGGCGATCGTGCGCGAAACCGATGCCGTGGGCTTCGCGACCTCCGCCATGGTGCACGCCGAGATGGTGAGCGGCGCCTTCGCTCCGCTGCGCGTGCCCGCCAGCCAAGCCGCGCTACTCGAATTGCCGATGCTGATCGGTACCCTGGTTGACCGCATGCTGCCACCCGCCGCCCTGGAATTGATTGCCGATCTGGAAGCCGTGGTCGGGCGTTACGCCGAACTTGAGGCACAGTGAGTTCAAGTGGTCCTTGAGAGATCCTGATATCTCGCGCGTGATCATTTCATGGGGCGTGGACAATCGGGGACATCCATCATTTAGAAACTGATTGCACGGTAAATTTTCAGTGGGGTCCCCACCTCGCGGATGTCCGAACGCCTGTTCAGCTAAGACTTTCTCGTCGAACTCTCCAATCTTCGCTTGACGCAAGTAGCTACCGGAGGCTACCTTGGGCCATGCGCGTGGTTGGACTCAAAGTCTTAAAGAACAAGCTCAGTGAATACGTTCGCATTGCGGCGAGCGGGGAATCTGTGTTGATTACAGACCGCGATCAAGTAGTCGCCGAAATCATCGCGCCGGATGCAGCGCGAGCACCACGCGTGGCCGACGCTCAA
>JANOVQ010000552.1:0-3969 GCA_031417495.1 Pseudomonadota bacterium
CCACCGGGCGCTATATTCACGAGACGCGCGAATGGATCATCCGCAATTCGCCGGTTCCCATCGGCACCGTGCCGATTTACCAGGCGCTCGAAAAAGTCGATGGCAAGGCCGAAGAACTTACCTGGGAACTCTTCCGTGAATATAGCGCCCGGTGGAGAGATCCATCACGGTGTCCGCACCCCAGCGCGTCGCCCAGGCCATTTTCTCGATCTCTTCTTCAATCGAAGAGCTGACTGCGGAGTTGCCGATATTGGCGTTGATCTTCACCAGAAAATTGCGCCCGATGATCATCGGTTCGGATTCTGGATGGTTGATGTTGTTGGGGATGATCGCGCGACCGCGGGCGACTTCGTCACGTACGAACTCGGCTGTGATCCGCGCGGGAATACTCGCCCCGAAACTGTGTCCTGGATGACTGATGCCGAGCTTGGGATGCTTGCTCATCAGCTCGTCCAGACGCTGGCTTTCGCGAATCGCGATGAACTCCATTTCCGGCGTGACGATGCCCCGCCGCGCATAGTGCATTTGCGTGACATTAAGACCGTCGCGCGCCTTGCGCACTGGCCGTTGATGGGCAAACCGCAGATGCGCGGTCTTCGGATCGTTGGCGTGCTTCAACGTGGCATGCGAACTCGGTGCCGTAAGCGCCGAAGTATCGCCGCGCTCAGCAATCCAGGTCGCGCGCAGGGGCAGCAACCCCGCGCGCACATCAATCTGGCACAGGGGATCGGTGTACGGCCCCGAGGTATCGTAAATCGCCAACGCGGGATTCTGTTCAACACCCACCCGGCCACGCGTTGGCTGTTGGGTCACTTCGCGCATCGGCACCTGCAGATCAGGACGACTGCCTTGCACATAAATTTTGCGCGACTGGGGCAGTGGCGTCGTGATCTGAGGATCCAGTTGCGCCGACTGGTGGAGAATTTTTTCGGGGGCGGCATTCATGGCGTTACCTCGTGAGGGAGTAAGGGCTGCGAACTGCCGACTGGTCAGCCAGATGGATGAGAGCACCTTGGTCATCAAGGCGGTCGCTTCCCTACGCCGGCATGATCCGGGTCAGGTTCAAAGGGTGTCTCTCAGCTCGCAGCGATCGTGCGTGAACACCATCGCGGAGCACCCCTAGCTGCTGTCGTCGCTTGGACTATAGCGTATATAATCAACTACATTCAAAGCCTTTGGGACGCACTTCGCTTAAGGCTTCCAGTTCATGCCAGCAGGTTGTCGAGGATTACACGCAATGGATGTCAAGCAGGCCCGCTTCAACATGGTCGAACAACAGGTCCGACCTTGGGAAGTCCCGGACCCCGCAGTGCTCGATGCCATGATGATCGTCCCGCGCGAGCGCTTCGTCCCTGAGGAATACCAATTACTCGCGTTCTCTGATATTCGCATTCCGCTTGCACATGGTCAGGCCATGTTCGCGCCGAAATGGGAAGGACGTTTGCTCCAGGCGCTCGCGCCCCAACCCCACGAAAGCGCCCTCGAAATCGGCACTGGCAGCGGCTACTTGGCGGCGCTCCTGGGCCATCTGTGCAAAGCCGTCACCAGTCTCGATATTCATGCAGACTTTGTCACCGCCGCTGTGCGTCGCCTCCGCCTGGCCTCGATTGCCAACGTCACTTGTGAGACCGGCGATGGCTTAGAAGGCTGGGCTGCCGGTGGGCCCTATGATCTCATCGCAGTCACCGCGTCTTCACCGCGGCGCCGAGCGCTGATCGAACAACAGCTCGCACCAGGCGGGCGGCTCTTTATAGTGGTCGGAACTGGACCTGTCATGGAAGCCTTGCTGATTACCCGTCACCTCGACGATTCGTTCGCCGCGGATTCGTTGTTTGAGTTAGAAGTTGAACCCTTAATCGGCGCGGCCTTGAAGCCACGCTTCGAGTTCTAGCCGGATGGCCGAAATTACGCCGGAGGAATTGGCGAAGCGCCGCGTGCGTGAGCCAATCGCCATTATCGATGTGCGGGAACCCTGGGAATTCGCGCTCTGCGCGATTGCGGGCTCGATCTTGATTCCGCTCGACACGCTGGCTGAGCAGGCGCCGGCACTGGCACTGGCACGCGAGGCGACCACGGTGATGGTGTGTCATCACGGAATGCGCAGCCATTACGCGGCGGAATATCTGAAGAGCCTGGGCTTTCCCGAAATTCTCAATTTAACTGGCGGCATTCACCGGTGGGCCACCGATATCGAGCCCTCGATGCCTCAGTACTAGTCGGCATTTTCGCGAGCGATAAAATTTAATGCTGCAACTGCTCTCCCGTCGTTCCTGGCCCCAGTTAGCGTCCGTCATCGGCCTTAGCGCAATCATCGGTTTGGCGAGCGGCAATGCCGCTGGCGCCAGTTTGACCGACGCGCTAACTCTCGCCGAACGCTCGGATCCGATCTATCGTGAAGCGCAGTCCACCGCGCTTGCCGTGGCCGAAGGGATCCCTCAGGCGCGCGCTTCGTTATGGTTGCCGGAACTCAACTTCACTGCCGGTGGCAGCCACAACGACCAGGAAATCACCACTGATTTCGCGTTCGGCAATGGTGGCGGCGTGGCGTTCCAGAACTACGACTATCGTCTGAACCTGACCCAACCGGTTTATCACCATGATCGTTATGTCCGCTTGCAACAGGCGAATAAGCGCTTGCAACAGGCGCAGGCAGAACTGGATGTCGCGCATCAGGCGCTGATCCTGCGCGTGGCCGAGCGCTACTTTGAAGTCCTCGCCGCCCAGGACAACGTGACGTTTGCGCGCGCAGAAAAAGAATCATTGGCGGGTCAATTGGAACAGGCCAAACAACGCTTCGAAGTTGGACTGATCGCCATTACCGACGTGCAGGAAGCGCAGGCTGGCTATGATCGCGCCCTGGCCCAGGAAATTGGCGCGTTGAACGAACGCGAAAATGCCCACGAAGGACTCCGCGAAGTCACCGGGGCCTATCAGGAAGCGCTCCAGCCTTTGGGGGCTGAGTTCGAGTTGGCGCGTCCTGATCCCGATAGCATCGAGAACTGGACAGAAACTGCACTCGGGCAGAATCTCGAAATCATCGCCGCCCAAATTGCGACCGAGATCGCGATGGATGAGATTCGCGCGCAACACGCCAACCACTACCCCTCGCTCGATATCTCGGGCAGCCAAGGCGTGATCTCCCAGGGTGGTCGCTTCGGGCAGACCAATATTGACGGTGGCGACATTGGGATGCGCGTGAATATCCCACTGTACGCGGGCGGTAGCGTGGTTTCCAAAACCCGCCAAGCCACGCACGAACATGCGGCAGCGATCGAACGTTTGGAAAAGGCGCGGCGTGCGGTGTATCGCGAGACCCGCCAGGCGTTCCTGGGAATTTTGTCGCGCATAGGTTCCATCAAAGCGCTCAACCAAGCCGTCCTGTCGTCCAAGACCGCGGTTGACTCAACCCGGGCCGGCTTTGAAGTCGGCACGCGCACCACGATCGATGTAGTCACTGCGGAACGCGGGCTGTCGGAAGCGCGGCGGGATTACGCGCGGGCGCGCTACGATTATGTGCTTGATCGTTTGCGTTTGAAGAAGGCTGCCGGCACCTTATCCCCGACGGACATCGTGGCGGCGAATGCGTGGCTTGCGGCCCCCGTGCAAGAAGCACACAAATAAGCGGCATTTCCCGTACGTCGCGCGCCAGTGCGGCAAGTTTGAGGAGAGAACATGACCAAATCGATGGCGAACCATCAATGCCGACTTGCGAGCAGCCAACTCGCAGTGATCGATATTCAGCAGCGCCTGGGCGACGCGATGCCTAACAAGGTTCTGAATAGAGTGCTGCAGAATGCCGTGCTGTTAGTGCGCGCTGCCGAGGCGATGAACATTCCTGTGCTGCATACCGAGCAATACCCTGAAGGGCTCGGGACTACTCATCCGGTGGTCTCTGCCGTCCTTCCCAAAGGCACCCCCACCCTGCACAAAACCTGTTTCAGCTGCATGGGCGCGCCTGATTTTGCCAAC
>JANOVQ010000553.1:0-3206 GCA_031417495.1 Pseudomonadota bacterium
ATTTAACGATCGCATCGAAGGTGTTGCGGTAGTTGTTGACCAGGCTCGTCCCTTCGATCACGACATCGTAAGCGAACCATTCGCCGTCATTCGCTTTGAGCTTGTAGTTAACCGGGATGCGCTTCGCGTCCGCGACGATGAAAGTTTCAACGACCGCGCGCTCGCCTTTGATGGTCTCCTTGGCGTATTCCACGCTTTGGTTGGTATAGGCTTCGATTTTCGTGCGGTAAGTGTCTTCGAGATATTGCGAGAAAAACTCCACGAACTGCCGCTTCTCTTCCTTGCTGGCGGCCTGCCAGTTAGTGGCAAGGACACTCTGTGACATGCGCCGAAAATCGAAGCGTGCATCGATAATTTTACCGATCTTGGCCCAGGTCTCCGCGCGCGAGGCGGCCTTCTGCCGTAAGGCCGCGATGATGCCATCGACCGTCGCGTGCACGGTTTCAGTTGGGCTGGTTTGCGCGCTGAGCGCAGTCATCACGCTGACCAACACCAAGAGCACGCCCCATCGCCGCCAGGAAAAATTCTTATGCACTGTGCTGCTTCTCTTTAAGAATTGAATTGTTGACTTAGGCGCCGCGGGATTTCGCGAGGCCGATGATGACGACAGAATCCCCGATCTCGAACGATTCTATCTTCTCGCCGCTGGGAAGCGCCGCGCCGCGCAGACTCGTCGCGAGAACTTCCACCATCACGTATTGGCGGTGGTCCTCGAGTGCCGCGAGGAATTCCTCATTGGCGGCAACTTCAAGCACGATGCGATCGGTCAGCGCGAGATCCATCGCCTTACGCATCTGCTGCACCCGATTGACGACCTCACGCGCAGCGCCCTGACTCTTTAACAGGGGGGTGACTTCGATGTCCAGAGCGACCGTCACGCGGCCTTGCTGCGCTACTGACCAACCCCCGACTTCTTCACTGACAATTTCCACGTCGTCTGCTCCAAGCACGAAAGATTGACCCGCCAGTTCGAGGGTCAGGCTCCCGCTGAGGGCGAATTCATTGAGTGTCGCGGGATCCAGGCTCGCAATTAGGGTCGCTGCCGCCTTCATGTTTTTGCCGAGGCGCGGCCCTAAGGTTTTGAAGTTGGCCTTCGCCGTGCGTGAGACGACCGTACTTGCATCCGCGACGTACTCAATGGCTTTGACATTCACCTCGTCCAGAATAATCTCGCGCACGGCCTCGACTAACTCGCGGCGCACGCCGCTCAGCCCTTCGACCAGCAGGATACGGCTCAGGGGTTGACGCACATTAAGCCGGGCCTTATTGCGCAGTAAGAGCACCAACGAGACGACTGTACGCGCAATTTCCATGCGTGCTTCAAGCGGCGCATCGACCAGGCGTAGGTCATACGTCGGGAAATCCGCCATGTGCACCGAGGGAACCTTGGCGCGACCGCTGCCGGCATCGAGCGCGCGAAACAGCCATTCACTGAAGAAGGGCGCCAACGGACTCATCATCCGCGCGATGGCATCGAGACATTCGTAGGTCGTTTGATAGGCGCAAAGCTTGCTGTGCTGGCTTAGCTCGTCGGCGCTCTCAGCGGATTTCTTGGCTGCCCAAAAGCGCGGCCGCGAGCGCCGGATGTACCAGTTCGAGAGTTCATCGAGAAAATCCTCGACCGCGCGCGCGGCGCGTGTCGCGTCATATTCGGCATACGCGGTATCTGCCAGCAGAATCGTGGAGTGCAGGCGACTTAGGATCCAGCGATCAAGTTCCAGGCGGGAAGCCGCTGGAATCGTCGCTTCTGCATAACAGAAGCCATCGATATTGGCGTAGCTCGCCATGAAACGATAGGAGTTCTCCAACGTACTGAAGAATTTATTGCGCGTTTCAGTGAGCCCGCGTGGCGCGAACTTCATGTTGTCCCACGGTGGTGAATTCGCCATCAAATACCAGCGCACCACGTCCGCGCCGTGTTCGGCCACGGTTTTGAAGGGATCGATGGTATTGCCCTTCGTCTTGGACATCTTCTCGCCCTTTTCATCGAGAATCAGCCCGTTCACCACGACATTCCGGAACGCCACACTGTCCATCGTCAAGGCCGCGATGGCATGCAGGGTGTAGAACCAGCCACGCGTTTGATCCACGCCTTCACAAATGAAATCGGCCGGGAAATTACGCTCGAACACCTCTTTATTTTCGAAGGGATAATGCCATTGCGCGAACGGCATCGCGCCGGAATCAAACCATACGTCGATGACATCCGGAACCCGTCGCATCGTGCCGCCATCCGGTGCTGGCCAGGTGAGGTCATCAACGAAGGGCCGATGCAGATCGAGCGCCGCATCCTCGGGCAGGTCGGCGCCGCATTTCGTGCGCAATTCCGCGACCGAACCGATCACCTCGAAGTATTCAGAATCCGCGCGATCAGACACCCAGATTGGCAGCGGCGTGCCCCAAAAGCGTTTGCGACTTAGCGCCCAATCAACATTGTTCTCGAGCCAGTTACCGAAGCGACCATCGCGAATGACTGGCGGCTGCCAGTTAATGGTTTGATTGAGCGCCACCAATTTATCTTTTATTTGGGTGGTCCGAATAAACCAACTCTCCACGGGATAGCTCATCAGTGGCGTGCCCTTGCGCCAATCGTGTGGATAGTTGTGGAGATAGGAATCCTGCCGGTACAACAGGCCGCGTTCCGCGAGATCCCGATTGATGATGCGATTCGCATCCTTGAACCACAAGCCCGCGACCAGTGGCGAGGTATCGAGAAATTTGCCGTCGGTGCCGACCGGATTGAGCAAGGGGAGGCCTTCGCGCTGCCCGACTTCGTAATCTTCGGCGCCGAATGCGGGCGCGATATGGACAATGCCTGTGCCATCCTCAATCGCCACATAGTCGGCGGTCACCACGCGCCAGGGCGAACCCTCGCGCGGCGTTTCGGGGACCACGTAAAGCGGGCTGTAGCGGACGCCGGCGAGCTCGCGACCCGTCATGCGGTCCCGAATTTCATAAGCGCAGCGCAGCGCCTCCAGGCGCGCCTCCGCCAGGATTACCTGCTCGCGGTGCCCGTCCTGCGTTAGCGCGACTTTCACATATTGGATATCCGGGCCCACGGCTAACGCGACATTCGAGATTAAGGTCCAAGGCGTGGTGGTCCAGGCGAGCAGGCTAGTGGTCTCGTCATCCACCAGACGGAAGCGGACATAGGCGCTGGGATCGGTGATTTCCTTATAACCCAAGCTGACTTCGTGCGAGGACAG
>JANOVQ010000554.1:0-4696 GCA_031417495.1 Pseudomonadota bacterium
CTGACTGATCACCATTGCGCGCAGGGTTTCAACGTCCAGTCGCGGTTCCGCGCGGTCGGTGCTCAAGCGTGGCGCGAGCTTTTTGACCTTGGCGAGCTTGCAGGCGCTGAGGATTTGGATGTAACACCAGCCCAGATCAAACTCCCATGGCTTGCTGGCGAAGCGGGCCGAACTCGCGAACGCATGATGATTGTTGTGCAGCTCTTCGCCACCGATCAGAATCCCCCACGGCGTGATATTCGTTGAAGTGTCTGCTGTTTCGAAATTGCGGTAGCCACGCCAATGGCCGGTGCCATTGATGACGCCCGCTGCGAAAAACGGAATCCACGCCATCTGCACGGCCCAGACTGAAAGTCCCAGGGGGCCAAACATTGCGAGATTGCTTACCAACATCACGCCGACCCCAATCCGATCATGACCAAACACATGTCGTTCCCACCAGTCATCGGGAGTGCCATGGCCATACTTGGCGCGAGTTTCTTCTTTTCTGGCCTCAATGCGATAAAGCTCTGCGCCCTGCCACAGAACTTTGTTAATGCCAAAGACCTGCGGGCTGTGCGGATCCTGTGCGGCTTCCACGAAGGCATGGTGCTTGCGATGCACCGCCGTCCAATTCTTGGTGGTCATGCCGGTAGTCAACCATAACCAGGTCCGGAAAAAGAACGCGACGACAGGATGCAGATCGAGGGCGCGATGCGCCTGATTACGGTGCAGGTAGATCGTGACTCCCGCAATCGTGATGTGAGTGAATGCGAGGGTGACCAGTAAGTAGCCCCACCAGGGCAGATTGAAATATCCAGCAAGCATCTTTTCACCTTGACCCTTTTAGCAAGCAGCGGCGCTGCGCGCATGTTCGCCGATCAAACCCCGCAGACGCAATTCCATGCCTCGCTAGCCAGCGCGGCACCAGCATGGACTTATCGTGACCCACAGAAAATAATGACGCCTGATGTCGCCACTCCCTCTCCTCTGTGCGCAAGGCCTGTCGCGCCGTTTCGGCGCACGGGTGGCGGTGGCCGAGCTCTCACTGACTTTACAGCGCGGCGAAGTGCTCGGCCTGCTGGGCCTGAACGGAGCCGGCAAATCCACCACTCTGCAAATGCTGGCCGGCGTATTAGCGCCGCATACCGGGCAGATTGCGCTCAATGGCCATGATTTGGCGCGTGCGCCGTTGGCGGCGAAGCGCCACCTCGGTTACCTGCCTGAAATTCCGCCCTTGTTCAAAGAGGCGACAGTAGATGAATTTCTGGCCTTTTGCGCGCGACTCCACGAAGTGCCGCGCGCCGCCGTCGGGGCACTGGTTGAGCGCGCCAAGGCCCGCTGCAACTTGGGTGCCGTGGGCGCGCGCCTGATCCGCAATCTGTCCAAAGGCTTTCAGCAGCGAGTGGGTCTTGCCCAGGCCATCGTGCACGAACCGGCGGTGCTGATTCTAGACGAACCCACAGTGGGCCTGGATCCCGCCCAGATCCAGGAAGTGCGGGAATTGATCCGCGCCCTCAGTGCAGAACAGGCGATTCTGCTCTCCACACATTTGTTATCCGAAGCCGAAAATCTTTGCTCGCGGGTGGTGATCCTGCACCAGGGTCGCCTGGTGTATGACCAGCCAATTGCCGGCCAACGTCAGCACATGCTGCTCCGTCTTCGCCAGCCACCACCATTGGCGGTCTTGCAAAACCTCCTGGAGACCACCGACATCCACGAGGTCGCCGGTGGTCACTTCGAATTCGCAACGCCCACCGAGCCCGCCGCACTTGAGCGCGTGGTGGCAGCCGCGGTTGGCCACGCCTGGGGCTTGTTCGAACTCAGCCCCAGCGGCTCCATGCTCGAGCGAACCTTTCTCGACCTTACCCGTGAGTATCGCGCCAGCGGGGACGCCGGATGATCGGCGTGGTCCTGAAGCGCGAAATGCAGGCGCTGTTCCGCTCGCCCTTCGCGTGGTGCGTGCTCGCGGCCGTCCAATTTTTAATCGCGTATCAATTCCTCGCGCAAATCGACATCTTTCTGCAGTACCTGCCAAAAATTCGGCGTCTCGCCGAGCCACCCGGGGTTGCGCAGCTCGTGATCGCGCCGACCTTCCACATCACCGGCTTTCTGTTGTTGTTTCTAATCCCCGTGCTCACGATGCAAAGCTTCAGCGGCGAACGGCGCGCCGGCACTCTGCCCCTCTGGTATAGCGCGCCCATCACGTTGCGCGCGCTGGTACTCGGTAAATTCCTCGGCGTGATGAGCCTGCTGGGACTGATCTGGGGCTTGAATGCGCTGATGCCGCTTACCCTGCTCTGGGGCACCGAGCTTGATCTCGGGACCTATGCCAGCGGCCTGCTGGGGCTGTTGTTGTTGATGACGACAGGCACGGCACTCGGCTTGTGGTATTCAGCGCTGACCGCGCAGCCAGCTATCGCGGCAATCGCCACCTTCGCGACCCTGCTCTGCCTCTGGCTCATCGATTGGGCGAGCCAACTGGAGAAAGATCCGGGCCTGCTCAGCCAATTGTCAATGCTGACTCACTTTCAAAATTTAACGCGCGGTCTCGTCGACACCTTCGATGTTGCGTATTTCGTGCTACTGACCTGTGCCGCGCTCGCCCTCACGGTGTGGGCCCTGGCGGGAGAGCGACGTGCGTTCTAGTGCGCTGCACTGGCTGACAGCGCTGCTCATTGTGCTGATCGGCGGCACCTGCGGGTGGTGGGCTGCGCACCACCATCGCAGCATCGACCTGAGCGCCAATGCGCGCCATTCACTGGCGCCGGCGAGCCAGCAGGCTCTGCATGCCATCAAGGCACCGTTGAGCGTCACGGCCTATATCCCGGCCCATCATCAAGCGCGCATCGCGATCACTGAGCTGGTCGCGCGTTACCAGCGGTATCTTCCCGCTTTGAAATTGCATTTCACCGATCCCGCGACCGTCGCCGATGTGCTGCGCGCGCGGAGCATCAAGGACGGCGAACTCGTGATCCATGCCGGCGCGCGCGACGAACGTCTTACCCGCTATACCGAACAAGATTTTACGCAGGCCTTGCTGCGCCTGGTGCGCCAAGACACGCAGTGGCTGGCATTTGTTGCCGGTCACGGCGAACGCAGTCCCACGGGCAAGGCGAATTTCGATGTGAGCCAGTGGGCCGAAATGCTGAAGGGGCGTGGCTATCGCGTGCAGGAATTGAATCTTGCACAACAAGTCGCGGTGCCGGACAACACTGCGCTGTTGGTGATGGCGAGTCCTCAGCTGGCATATCTGCCGGGCGAAACTCGCCTCATCACCGAGTATGTTGCGCGGGGTGGGGCGCTGCTCTGGTTGCTTGAGCCGGACACGCCGCCGGCCTTTGATGACCTCGCACGAACGCTCGGCGTGGCGCGTTTGCCGGCGACCGTGGTCGATCCGATTGCCCAGGCGCTCGGGGTTGAGAACCCCGCGATCATCGTGCTCACGCGGTATGCAGCCCATGCGGTGACCGCGGATCTGCACGCGGCGAGTCTATTGCCGTTTGCAGTCCCCCTGGTCGCGCACGCTCCGCGCGGCTGGGCGGCCAAAGTTTTGCTTGAGACTGGCGCGAAAGCCTGGGGGGAAACTGCGGCGATCACGGGCCATGTCGGTTATGCGCAAGATCAGGATTACGCGGGCCCCTTAGCGGTCGCGATCGCGTTGACCCGCCGTCAGGCCGGCCGCGAACAACGCTTAGTGGTGATCGGTGATGGCGATTTTTTATCGAACACCTATCTCGGCAACGGTGGCAATCAGGATCTCGGTACGCGGGTAGTCGATTGGCTGGCGGCGAACGATGAGTTGCTCAGCATTGAATCGCGGATCGCGCCCGATGTGCGGCTCGATCTCGCGCGCTGGCAGCAAGTCGTCATCGGGTTTGGGTTCTTGATTATCTTGCCGCTGGCCTTCATCGCCAACGGCGTGTGGTTAGGCTGGCAGCGCCGCCGTGCCTGAGCTGCCCGAGGTTGAAACCACGCGGCGTGGCGTGGCCCCGCACGTGGAGGGCCGTACCATCAGTGCGGTGGAGGTGCGGGATTCACGCCTGCGACAACCCATCCCGGGCGACCTCGCAGCCGCGCTGCATGGTCAACGCCTCGTCGCCGTGAGGCGTCGCGCGAAGTATCTGTTATTCGAATTTCCACGCGGCACCTTGCTGGTGCACCTCGGAATGTCCGGCAGTTTGCGTATTCTCAAGGCCGGCACACCCGCGCAGAAGCACGATCACGTGGATCTGGAATTCGATCACACGATCTGCCTGCGCCTGCGCGATCCGCGCCGTTTCGGCCTGATGCTATGGACGACCGAGGATCCGCTGACGCATCCGCTGCTCGCGGCACTGGGGCCCGAGCCGTGGGATAGCCGCTTCTCGGCAGAATATCTGAGTACACTGGCCCAGGCCCGTTCGGGTGCGGTCAAGAATTTCCTGATGGATGGTACGGTGGTCGTCGGCGTCGGCAATATCTACGCAAGTGAAGCCCTGCATCGGGCGCGCATCCATCCGTCGCGCCCTGCGCGCCGCGTGAGTCAGGCGCGCTACGGCTGCCTGGTTGAAGTCGTGCACGCCGTGCTCGAGGAGGCGATTCGCTTCGGTGGCACCACGCTCCGCGATTTCATCCACGATGACGGCAAGCCCGGCTACTTCCGCAATGAGCTGAGGGTGTACGGCCGCGCTGGTGAGCCGTGTCTGCAGTGTGGCGAAGGCGAAATCCGGCAGCG
>JANOVQ010000555.1:0-2806 GCA_031417495.1 Pseudomonadota bacterium
CAATCGCTCGCTCGCCCGCGAAATTGGGATCGACGCAACCGGCCAATTCAGCGTGACCGAATTGGCAGAACTTGGTCGCCACGCACGCTTTGCAGTGACCAATGACTCTGCGCCCATGCATATCCTGTCGCTTGCGGGGATCCCGATCTACGGCCTTTTCGGACCCACCGACTGGCGGCGCACGCACGCCTTGGGCCAAGTTTCCCGGGTCATCACCTTGGACTGCGGCGTGACCCGCGCGGCTTGCAGTCCAGAAGCGCAGCGACTGGCCGCGATTCCGCTCGCGAGGGTGCTCGCGAAGCTCCACGCAGATGCGCTGATTTAAGCCCATGCTCGTGATCACCAGTCAGTGTTTCCCCCCCCGCCCCGGCGGCATCGAACACCTCATGTACGCCTGTGCTGCCGCCCTCACTGCGAAAGGAATTGCGGTGGAAGTGTTCGCCGATGGTCAGGGCGATTCCCAAGTCGCGGAGTTTGACCGCGCGCAGCCCTTTCCTATTCGCCGCTTTGGCGGATTCAAACCGTGGCGACGGTGGCGCAAAGCGCGTGCACTGACGGCCCTCATAGACGCCCAACAATGTACAGGTGTGATCGCAGATTCCTGGAAAAGCCTGGAGTATCTCAAGGGGACGCGGCGCGTCCCCACCCTTGGCCTCGCGCACGGTAGCGAATTACCAGCGACGCCCAGCGACCACAAGGCTCGCCGAATCACGAATGCGTTTGCGCGGGCGACGGCCATCATCGCGAATTCCGCGTACACCGCAGAACGCGCCTCCCGCTATGTGCAGGAGCTAGCCTGCCTCCACGTGATTCATCCCGGACTCGCAGCGGCGCCGCCGCCGGGGGCCGAACTCACTGCCCACATAGACCACGCGCTGGCCGGCGCATCGCCGCGGCTAATCAGCGTCGGCCGACTCGAACCGCGCAAAGGGATCGACCGCGTATTGCGCGTACTACCGCGTTTGATTGCCCAGCACCCGCAGTTGATTTATCTCATCATTGGCGATGGCGCGATGCGCCAAACTTTACAGACCACCGCGCAGGCGCCGGCGTTACTGAACCATGTCCGCTTTATTCAAGGCGCCTCCGATCAAACTCGCGATGCTTATCTCGCCGCCAGCGATTTATTCGTGTTACCGGGTCGGCTCATCGACAACGATGTCGAAGGCTTCGGTATGGCCTATATCGAAGCGGCGTGGTGTGGCTTACCGGCGGTGGCAGGCAATGCGGGTGGCGCCGTTGAAGCGGTCCTCCATGAACAAACCGGGTTGGTTTGCGGCGATCAGGACGAAGACCTCTATGTTGCGTTAATGCGGCTGCTCGAGAACCCCGTATGGCGTCGGGAATTAGGCGTGCGGGCGCAAACGCGCGCGCACGAGTTTCTTTGGGACAAGGTGATAGATAGCTATTTATCGCTGCTCGAAACTCCTGGCTTTGCGCCCCTTCGGTAAAGCCGGTGCACCAAGACCCGTGGTTGCGAGGCGCGCAATGACGCGCCAATCCAGATAACCACGGTGCCCACTATCATTCGACTTCCACCAAGGGCAAGCGGCTCACCAACGCAGTTTGATCCGCCTGACTCAGACGGCGGCCGCGCCGGCGGTGGGTGCGGAAGGCTTGCTGTGGAGTCACGACAGCCAAGGCCGCGCTTGCGGCGAGGTCCTTGCGCACAAAAAAGCTGTTAACTCCGCGACTGTCGCAGCCGACCAGCACATAGCCTTTGCGCGTGCCTAAGCGACACAAGGCGGCGAGTGACGCGCCGTGATAGTAGCGATGGGATGTTTGCTTCCTCTCGGACGCAGGGTAGGGCACCGTCACTGCGCGCTCCGGCCCGAATGACGCGTTGTATTCAATCACCACCACGCGCGGACTAAATCCCTCAAGCGCCTGCCATAACCAGTAATCATGGCTGTCAATATCGATCGACAGCACATCGAATTCAGCTGGGACCTGCTGCGCGGCGAGCAGGGCATTAACGGACTCCGGCGTCGCCCGCGCGTGCAGGAAATGAAGTCGCTCCGCCGCTCCACCGCGCGCAAAATACGCGCGTCCACGCGCAACTGCGGCAGCGTTCACTTCCACCAATAACGCACGCCAACCGAAATTCAACACCAGATTGGCGCTGTTACATTCGTGCCCGTCTTCGGTCCCGATTTCAACGATGAAATGCTCGAGAACACCGACTTTGGACAGGAGATGCAGAATCAGTCCGTCCTCTCCGTTCTGTGAAAATTGACTGAATTCGTAGGCGTGAAAGGGCGCATGAAAAGCGCTCGGCCGCAGCGCCGGATAATGTTGCAAATAGTCGTGGTTACCGAGCCGGGCGAGCGCGGCATGATCATCAATCAGCTGTTGTTGGGTGCGCTGCCCGAGCAACCGGCGGCGCAGAGACTGCTTTATTTCAAAAAACATACCGCTCCTTGAAGATCATTTTGGCGAGCATACGCAAATTAGGTTGACCTCCGCCATCCGTACTGGCGCGTGGACAGAGCTGCGCGTAGATGACAGTTGTGCGGTATTTCCCTTATCCTCCCGCACCGCCTGCTCCATAGACCAAAACCCAGTGCCTCCTCAGAGTGGGCAACGAGTTTCTCGCATGAACACTGCACTAAACCGTCACCTTTGGTCCACTTCCTTGGCGTCCCTCATCATCCTGACTTTTCTGATCACGTTCGGCGACGTGTGGGAACAAGAGATGCACGGCACGGCAGCGTTCTATGCTGCATTAGTGCGCGAAATGGTGGTTACCTCTTTCGCTTGCTGCCTATTTCGCCCGGAAAGTGATCCGCCCCTTGGTCAGATCATA
>JANOVQ010000556.1:0-2473 GCA_031417495.1 Pseudomonadota bacterium
GTCTACGCCATGGCGTAGACCCCGGTCTCTGGAACCAAGCGCCTCACTCCACCGGCGCTGCATTTCTATCGAAAATCCACCACGCCGTATTCGATGCCCATTTGATCGGGATTGATCCTGATTACAAGCTTTATGTGTCGGAGAGGCTGAGGGTACAGCACGACGATCCCGTGCTGGAGGCATTAAAACGTCTGCATGGAGAAACTATTTGTCTGCCATGTCGCCTCAGGGCTCGACCGGATCGGGATCGCCTAGCGACACGCTTCGCGCGGTTTAAGGAGGTCGCGTGAAGGGTGTCGCAAAAGGAAATGTTGTGGCGATTACGCTATCCCGGATAGTCGAATTCCGGTGATTTCGGAAGCACTGCCAGCGAGGCCCCTGGCGAGAGCTGGAAGCCTGTGGCAGGCTTTGGTGCTGGTACCGAACTAAAACCACGGAGCAACGATGAACATCGACATCAGCGGGACTTGCGCGGGCAGATTTGCGGGAGTGAAGGACGCCTTCGCCACCAACTTCGTCGACAACGGCGATGTCGGTGCGTCGGTTGCTGTCGTCATGAACGGCGAGTTGGTGATCGATCTGTGGGGTGGATTTCAGGACGCGCAGTGCATCACACCGTGGCAGCGGGACACCATCATCAACGTCTTCTCGACCACCAAGACGATGAGTTGCCTCTCGCTGCTCGTGCTCGCGAGCCGGGGCTTGGTCGAGGTCGACGCGCCGGTTGAAAAATACTGGCCGGAGTTCGGCCAGAATGGCAAAGGCAGTGTGCTGGTCCGTCATCTGTTGTCCCACACGGCGGGCCTCCCGGCGTGGGATCAGCGCATCGATGGCACCGACCTCTACGACTGGCACAAGGTCACCAACTTGCTCGCCGCACAGCCCACCTGGTGGGAACCGGGCTGGAAGTCCGGCTATCACGGTATCACGCAGGGCAACCTGGTCGGCGAAGTGGTGCGTCGTGTCGATGGCCGCACGGTCGGACGCTTCTTCGCCGAGGAAATTGCCGGCCCGATGGGTGCCGACTTCCACATTGGGCTTAGCGCCGAGCACGACAGTCGGGTTGCCTTGGTGATCCCCGTGCCGCCGCTACAGTTCGGCAGTGGTGACGGCTCGGTGCCGCCGGACCGTGATTCCATTCCGTACCGCGCGTCGAACCCCCGTCTTAGGGCCGAGCAGTCGTGGGAGATCCCGTGGCGTCGGGCGGAGATCCCCGCCGCTGGCGGCCACGGCAACGCGCGCGGCGTCGCCCTGGCCCAGGCAGCGGTCTCGCACGGCGGGTCGCTTCGCGAGGTCGCTCTGCTCTCGCCCAGGATTATCGATCGGATTTTCGATGTACAGGCTGCCGGGCGCGATCTGGTGCTCGGCATCGGCGTTACCTTCGGTGTCGGCTACGGCCTCAATTCACCCCGCAATCCCATCAGCCCAAACGCCAGGGTGTGCTACTGGGGCGGTTGGGGCGGCTCGCTCGTGGTCAACGATGTCGATGCTGGATTCACGCTAGCGTACGTCATGAACCGGATGGGCGACGGAACCGTCGGCGATGATCGGGCGCACACGCTGCTGCGGGCGATTTACGCATCGCTCGATAAGGCATGAAGGTACTTAAGCCTTCGGGAACGCTACGGTACGGTTGTCCTTTGGAAGTATCACCCGCTTACTGAGTATCGTGATTGTATCGAAGCCCAAAAGGTCCGTTCCTCAGCACCGGCAATTGGCCTCCCGAACGCTCTCGATGGGGCGTCTCCGCACTGCGCTCTCCAGTGCAGCCTCTCTGCGTGTTAGGGTGGAAAAACTGAACGCTGGTTTTATGGCTTTGAGGGCAATGATCCGAAGTGACCGTTTCGAACGGGAAAGAAACAGATGAGACCCTCGATCGTGGGAACCTGGCGACTGGTGCGGGGTGAGGCTGTGGATGGCGACGGCAAGCCCCTGCCGGCCCCTTACGGCGGTGACAAGGCGATGGGGCGTATAACGTTCAATGCCGATGGGCGGATGATGGCAGTATTGTGCGACGGTCGCCCAGCGCTGCCAGAAGGCGTGGTGCGGGAATACAATTCCTACTGTGGAAATTACACATTTGACGGGAAGCAACTGGTCACGAAAGTCGACGCGTCCACGTCGTCGATGCGACTGGGGTCTGATCAGGTGCGCGATGTAACGACCGAGGGAACCTTGATGGTACTGCGACCGCCTAAACGCGCTTATGGCGATCGGATCGAGCAACGGACGTTGTACTGGGAAAAGATTTCGGAGTCC
Source organism: Pseudomonadota bacterium (assembly GCA_031417495.1). GTDB lineage: Bacteria > Pseudomonadota > Gammaproteobacteria > CAIKBL01. The sequence goes on from JANOVQ010000556.1 coordinate 2,260, forward strand.
TGACAGCTCTCTTTCCGACGATCGAGCACGTACGCAGGCCATGATGATCTGCCTTCCACTCGCCTAGCCGAACCACTAACCCTAGTGAAGAACAGCCGCTCCGCTTTACCCCCAGTAATCAATAGCGAGGAAGAATGCGGATTTACGAGAATTCTCGGGCGGTGGCTGTCGGAAGCTTCAATGGTGCCCAGGACCGGAATCGAACCGGTACGCC
>JANOVQ010000557.1:0-17153 GCA_031417495.1 Pseudomonadota bacterium
GGCCAGCCCGAAATCGAGCGTTACCTGCACTATGGCGCCGACAAGTTCGATCTGAAACGTGACATCTGCGGACTTCGGGGATAGGGCCAGGCGCCCGCGCGCATCGGGCCCGCTAAACTTCGCTCAATTCGATTTAAGGACGCAAACCGTGAATGACGAGAAGAAGGCCGATATCCCGACGTTGGATTGGGAACACCTCGATTCCCGCTTCGATGAGGAGGCCGGGTTGATCTTGTTTCAGAAACGCATCGATCGTCTGCGCAACCCCCGCAACAATCAGGTGTTCGAGCGCTTAGTACTGGAGTCCGCGGACTGGGTCAATATGGTGGCGCTTGATTGCACGCGACGTTGCGTCATGATTCGGCAGTACCGCTTCGGCGTTAGTTACACCACGTTGGAAACCCCCGGCGGGATGGTCGACCCTGGTGAAGACTCTTTCACCGCTGCGAAGCGTGAACTACTTGAGGAGACTGGCTATGTCTCCGAGAAATGGTCTTACTTGGGCGCTGTAGAGCCGAATCCGGCGGTGCACAACCATCTGTGTCATCACTGGCTGGCTGAAGATGCCGAGTTGATGCACACGCAGGATCTCGGTGAGGGCGAACTGATTGCAGTCGAGCTGATGTCTGAAGAAAGCGTGCGCGCTGCGGTACAGTCCGGCGAGTTGAAGCATGCGCTCGCGCTTTCTGCGTTGGCACGGGTGTACTCGCTGTGGCCGTTGCCGTTTCGTCACGAATGACGGATAGCCTGATCAATTTGCTGGCCGATCCCGGGGTGGCTTTTTGGGAGTTCTGACGCCCGCTCTACCTCTTCAATGAATCGAGTTCCGAGCCCGTCAATTAATTCATCGTAGTGCACCGCTGAATCCTCGACTTCATCCGAGGCGGCGAGATGGAACTCAACTTTCACCGCCTTAGCCGTTCACGTGCCTTCTCGAATACCTGACTCGCCGCTACGGAACGTAACTGCTCCCGAGGATAGTTCGTGGTGTCTGCGATGCGCCTCCTGAAGCCATGCCTCAGTAGCACCCTCATCGGCGCTTTTATCGAGATCCGCCACGAGCATTCGCAAGATCTCGGCTTTATCAGATATCTCCAGATCGTCGATTTGCCGTTTCAGAGCTTCAAGTGTTGGTCCCATGACGGGCCTCCAGATTCGAATAGGTACTGAATTCCAGATCGAGGATTCCTCGCGAGCTAATGCCGCCGATGAGCTGCGCGGGCCGCCGAACTAACCGCGCAGCGCCAGAGGGCTTGTCCCGGCGTCAGTTCGATGCGCTGGTTATGCGGCGCGTTCTTTTCGTGATACCAGCAAATAGGATAGGACCGAGAGTATTAGCAACAATAATGGTATCCCGAGATTCTGCGTGGTGAATTCATAGGAATCGACATCGGGAGGAACCCTCTCCAGGTAGATCAGATCCGGGGACCGAGCAAGAAGAAAGAAAATACTAAACGGGTACCAAAGAAACAGCGCCACGCATAACAGCCAAAAATGCCGTGCCAACCAGAATGCGGAAATTGCGCAGATGAACGATACTGCTACCAGCGCTAAAGCGGCCAAATTACTCGAAATAAAACCTTGATTAAACTCGAACGCGAGGATGATATTGGACGCGTGATTGTAAACGGTGAACAGAAACTCTGTACTGCACCGTGGCGAGTGACGGCAATCGACGCTGAGCCGCCTCACGCGCAGGCGTTTCAAATTTCCGGATTGCTGACGCTCCAAATATCAGGTTGGGCAGTCGAATCGAGAGTCGGCTAGCACGAGTTGGTCGCCACACTCATTAGCAAAAAGAATCCAGAGTACTATTGCCGCTGCTGGCGACAGTGGTTAGGGTGAATCGACGAACCCGCGCAAAGTGCGTTGGTCGAATTTTACTACCCAGGTTAGAGAAGGAGCGTTCATGGAAGCCAAGATGAAAGCCGCCGTGTTCGTCGAACGCAACCGAATCGAGCTTGCCGACAAGCCCGTGCCCGCCGTCGGACCCAACGACGCGCTCGTGCGTGTCACCACGACCACTATCTGCGGCACCGACGTGCATATCCTGCGCGGCGAGTATCCCGTTGCCAGGGGACTTACCGTCGGACACGAGCCGGTCGGCGTTATCGAGAAGCTAGGCAGCGCCGTGCAAGGATATACCGAGGGCCAACGCGTAATCGCTGGCGCCATCTGTCCCAACTTTAATTCCTATGCTGCCCAGGACGGCGCAGCGTCGCAGGATGGCAGTTACCTCGTGGCCTCGGGACGCTGCGGATCTCATGGATACAAGGCGACGGCAGGCTGGCGATTCGGCAACCTGATTGATGGCGCGCAAGCTGAATACATTCTCGTGCCCGATGCGCAGGCCAATCTCGCGCCGATTCCCACCGGCCTGACCGACGAGCAGGTGCTTATGTGCCCGGACATTATGTCTACCGGCTTCAAGGGGGCGGAGAACGCAGGCATCAAGATAGGCGATACTGTGGTGGTCTTCGCGCAAGGGCCGATAGGCCTGTGTGCCACAGCCGGTGCGCGGCTCCAGGGTGCCACTACAATAATTGGCGTGGACGGCAACGAGCACAGGCTGGGGATTGCCAGACAGATGGGTGCCGACATCGTATTGAATTACACGCAATGCGACGTAGTCGAAGAAGTCATGAAACTGACTGGTGGGCGGGGCGCGGATGCGTCGATCGAGGCGCTCGGTACGCAGAACACGTTTGAGTCCGCGCTGCGTGTGCTCAAGCCCGGCGGCACTTTGTCGAGCCTGGGCGTCTATTCAGAAGACTTGAAAATTCCGCTCTCCGCGTTTGCTGCGGGCCTGGGCGACCACCGCATCGTCACCGCCCTTTGCCCAGGCGGTAAAGAGCGCATGCGTCGATTGATGAACGTGGTTGCCGCCGGTCGAGTCGATCTGGGTTTGCTAGTCACGCACCACTACAAGCTCGACGACATCGTGTCCGCGTACGAGCTGTTCGCGAGTCAGCGGGACGGCGTCCTGAAGGTGGCAATCAAGCCCTAACGTGAGGAGAATTTGTCTATAGCGAGCATGGTCCGCCGTCAAAAATTAAGAGAATGCACTCCAAGTGCCTTAGGTTTTTTCGATCTCACTAAAAACGGAGTTCTTCATACAATCGGCCAATTGGACGCGCCTTACGCACTTGCGGAACGCGACTGCGTACCCTTCGTGAATGCCTAAGTCGTCCAACGGCAAGATAGCTGGTCGGCCAAGTCGAAGCATCAGCAGCATTTCGCCTGTCCAGCGACCAATGCCGCATACGGGATGAGCGGAAATTGTTGCGCTTCGGTCATCAACCATGGGTATCAGGGGCCGCTTTCTGGCAGCGAGATCTGTACATCAAAAGTTCGGCGTTGGCCGGTCAGAGCCGGCGCCCGACAGCACTCCAAATCCGACTGGCAGCGCGATCATCTTCGCACCCAATGCTGCTTAGCAGGACAAGACTCAAATAGCGCATATCGCTTCGCGGGCGCACCTCAATCGCCAGTCGATCCAAGCCTCATGAACACCTTCAAACTGCAATGCCATGCGGAAACCCGAGTGGCGGGAACTGCTCAATTGCCTTAGTCGGCGTCGGCATCATTTCAACTTCGATCTGGCGCATGGCAAATAGCCAACCACCGTCCTGCTGGATGTATTCGTCATGGTAGGTTCCTGTCGCTATAAAGCCCTCGCCGCTCTCGATCCTGACGGCGCTCGCCAAGAGGTAGCTGACGCCCTTTGCCCGCGAGCCTTGCACCTCGATTAGCGGCGACATGATCATATGTTTCAAATGCCTCACACCTGATTTGAAATGAGCCTCATAGTATGCGTACCACCCTTCAATAGCTTGGCGGCCGCGAACTTCGTACCGGCCATCGTAGAAGGGTCTCAGTACGGCCTGTTCGGCGAACAGCGCAGCCACTTCGCCAGGCGTGCCACGATCGACGCGATGGCAATAAGCGGCGAGGAGCTGTTTAATTTCTGTAATGTTCTTGGACATCGCTTGGGCCTCCAAATAATTATCAGTTAAGTCACTACGGCTGGTATCGACAAACGTGGCTGAGATGAATCTGGTGGTTGCTCTGTTGAGTGTAGGCCGCACTTTCCGGTAAGACAGGTTCGTCGTGCATTGAGTGGCTACATCGTCATTGTTGCGGGACGGCAATCTGGAAACTCCGGTGTCCGAAAATAGCCGACACTTGACGCCTACCTCAAGGCAGCGATTCGTGGCGAGTGGCTGGGTTCAAATGGTGGCTCTCCGCGCAAATCGCCGCCTGTCGTCCCACTCCAATCTGAGGTTGGCCTTGTCTAACTTCTGGCAGGTCAACGAGCGGATTCAGGGTCGTTGCTCGTATACCTGATCGAAACGTCGTTCCAGTTTCTCGTTGCCGCGAACGTTATCGATCACGTCTTCGGTCCAATCAAAGTACTCTCGCTTACGCTCAATCGACCATCCCTTCGGGGCATTCGAGATGATGTCTCGTAGATTGCAAATCTTGTCAGCAAGTTTCACCAGTCTCGCGCCATGACTTGATTTCGCGGCCGTGGAAACTTGCAGACGTTTGCGTGAATCCTTTTTGAGCCATTTGGTGTCGGTGACTTCGCTAACGATGTCCGCGACGATTTCACCGAAGATCCCCCGCAGTTCCTGAGGGGTGGTCTCGGTGTCTTCAATCGTATCGTGCAGCAAGGCGGCAGCGATGACGGTTGGCGATATCGGATGATTGATATACGGCGAGGCGTTGGAGTCCTTGCGTCGTTGGTCACGATGCTTATGGGCCGCGAATTCCCCCGCGAACTACGCGCGGGTTCAGGCACACACCGGAGGGCGTCGGTTGGCCCACGGGGAGGCGCGCTCGATTTGTGCGGCGAGCGCCAGCAGCAGACCGTCGCGGCCCATGCGCGTAACGAACTGGCAACCTATCGGCAAGCCCGCGGCGTTCCACATGAGCGGCAGTGAGACGCCGGCTGATCCCGTGACGTTGAACAGCGGCGTGAACGGAATGAAATCGAACATCACACCATAGTAGTCGCGCCAGTCAGGGATGTTGGGATTGATTTCACCGAGCGGCACCGGGGGTTTGCCGAGTGTTGGCGAGAGGTAGACATCGTAGGCCTCGAAAAAAGGCCCGACTGCGCGCGCCACCGCGTGCAGAGTGCGCCGTATGCGAATGCCGTCCACGGCCGACAGGCTGCGTCCGTACTCAGCGAATGACCAGTGCGCGGGCTCAAAGTCATCTGCCCCGGGCCGCCGGCCGACCTGCTCGCCGAGTTCGTCAATGTCGCGCGCGGTTTCGATCGCAAGTGCAGCCAGAAACGCCTCGCCAAGCCCGTCGATCTGCGCCGTCGACAGAATCGGGCACGCTTCCTCGACGTGGTGACCGAGCGCCGCGCAGAGCTTCGCGGCCTGCTCGACTGCGGCGACACAGTCCGGGTGGGTGTCGAAGTTAGCTGGACCACGTGCGGACCACGCGATCCGCAGCGGTGTCGGGTCGCGCTCGATCTCCTCGCGAAACGGCCGCTCCTTAGGCGGGGTTGAGAAGTACGCGCCGACGTCCTGGCCAGCCACCTCGTCAAGCATGAACGCGCTGTCCCGGACGCTCCGCGTCAACACGAATTCGCCGCAGCAGGCTTCCCAAATCTGACTGGCGTTCGGTCCATGCGGTGTGCGCATGCGCGAGGGCTTGAAGCCTACGATGCCGCAGGCCGAGCCGGGAATGCGCAGCGAGCCGCCGCCGTCGCCGCCGTGGCCGATGGGCACGATGCGCGCGGCCACCGCCGCCGCGCTTCCACCGCTCGAACCGCCCGCACTGCGGGACAGGTCCCAAGGATTGTGCACCGGGCCGCGAAAGGTCGGCTCAGTAGTACCGGAAAGGGCGAGCTCAGGCGTGCTGGTCTTGCCGACGGTGACGAGGCCGGCGCGCCGGAAGCGCTTGACCAGCTCGCTGTCGTAATCGCTCGGGGCAACGTCGATGAGAAACTTGCAGCCATGGGTGGTGGGGGTGCCGGCGTAGTGCGCCGTCATGTCCTTGAGCAAGAACGGCACGCCGGAGAATGCACCGGGTACGGGATGGCGGGCGAGTTCACGCGCATGGTCGTACATGGTGTAGACGACGGCATTGAGCTGCGGATTGAGCACCTCGATCCGACGGATTGCTTCCTCTACCAGCTCGAGTGCGCTGACCTCACCACGGGCGACGAGCCGGGCGAGCGCGACGCCGTCCAGATCGCCATATTCGTTGATGCTCATCATCTACTCCTTGTGCTTGAAGGTCAGCGACGCGTTCTCATCTTGGATGCTGAGGTACCGTAACGCACCCGTATCAGGCAACCGCCCGCCCGACCCACGAGAGTCTCTGCGGTCCTCCGGAGACAGTATAGATGCTCAAGCTGATACTTAATCTGACGTCCAACCCACATCACTGCGAAACGCGAAACGACGGCGCTTCCGCGGCGGAGGTAGGCGCTAAAATCTGTAAGACTTGACATGGAACGAGCTCGAAGTCGCGTCCCGAATTGCAGTGCATCTGGCAAACCGTTTTAGTTCAAGAACGCTTGAACGGCCTCGACAAAATCATTCGATGCCCGTTCGTTCACGTCCTCGCCGATTTCCAGAGATTCAATCAACGGTCGTCATCTTCGGGATCTGTGTTCAGTCACGAGGCGCGCAGGTTCCTGGCGATCGCCAACATTCGCAGGACCGCCGTGTCCGCCGCTTCGCATAGCGCTGGTGATATCAGCTCGCTGCTGTCGACACCGCCAATGAGGGCGCTCAAGGCTTCTGCGGCGTGCTGGCATGCGGAGGCGAGATCGAGGTCGCGGTTGTGGGAGTGTGGCTTGATCATGGAGCGATTATCGAGAACCAGATGCTTCCTTAAACCTCCGAGTGGCCATCGAGGTCCCGGCAGCATCACTCCCCTTACGCCCCCGCTCCTGCGGGGCCCTTCTAATGCCTCAGGACGCCGCCTGCAAGTCCTCAAATGGCCTGTATACTTGGCCGCAGCCGGCGTGTTTATCGAGACGTTCCCAAAGCAGCAGCGAAGAGTAGAGGAGACCGTAGTGAACGCGATTTCCTTGGCGAGCGAACTGCGGCAGCGCTTTCATCAAGATGGGGTGGTGTTCATCCCGCACGCGCTTGATGAACGAACATTGCAATTGGCGGAAGCGTGCTTTTACTGGACGCTGAATCATCCCGGGCCAGGCGCTGGTGCCGTGCTGGCGGGCACGCCCGGGACGTTCTACCAAGACCAGGCGAATCCGGATTCCTTTCCCGCCTATCGCAGTCTCCTCCGCGATACCCTGATCCCGGATCTTGCCGCTGCCCTATTTGGCTGCGAAAACGTCTGGCTTATGTACGAACAGATCTGGCTCAAAGAAGGCGCGGCGACGCGGCGCACACCCTGGCATCAAGATCTGCCTTACCTGCCAGCGGCGGGCGAGCATCTGGCCGTGATGTGGGCTTCTCTCGATCCCGTCGCGAAAGAGAACTCACTCGAGTTTGTCAAACGCTCGCACCGCGGCCCACTCTACAATCCGACGGCATTCAATCCCGACGATGTCAAAGCCAATCTCTTTGATCCGAAAGCGTGGCCGCAGTTGCCCGATATCGACGCAGCACCGCAGAATTTTCCACTCATCTCGTGGGCCGTGGAACCTGGAGACATCGTCATCTTTCATCCGGGGATGCTACATGGCGGCGCATCGACCGTGGCCGGCGTGCGCCGTCGCACGTTGTCGCTGCGCTTCTTTGGGGATGATTCATGGTGCGCAGCGCGGCCACATGACGGCATGGCCAATATCGATGGACTCAAGCACGACGACGGCGGCCGCCATCCATTGAAGAAAATGGCGCTTGCGGCGCCTGGCAGCCCGTTCCGACATCCGGACTTTCCGCAGCTACGGCCACACAACCGCTAGGTCTGGTCGATGTAAGCCGGATCTTCACGACCGCCGGTCGCATCGTTTCGGATGCCGGGGCCAAAGGTGTTCGCCCTCGCTCCCGGTCATTTGGGTCTATAGAATAGATTGAGTCTAGACCGCCGGAATGGATGAGACGTCTTTAGAAGAACGAAGGAGACCTTCATGAAGGCAGTGATCTACGGCGGCAAAGGCAGCATCAGAGTCGAGAATATCGACGCCCCGAAGATGCGCAGCGACACCGACGTACTGGTGCGAGTGAAAGCCGCGTCGATCTGCGGCACGGACGTACGCCTCTACTGGGGCACGATGAACGAGATGTTCGGGTACGAGGCCGGCGACGCCATGGGGCATGAGTTCGTCGGCGTAGTCGAAGAAGTCGGCAAAGCCGTGCGCTGCTTTAAGCTGGGTCAACGAGTGGTCTCGCCGTTCTCCACCCACTGCGGTCACTGTTACTATTGCGCGCGCGACCACGTCACGCAGTGCGAGAACCTCACGGCCTTTGGCTTGGGCAAGCAGTGGGGCGCGCTCGGCGGCGGCCAAGCCGAGTTAGTCTGCGTGCCGAACGCCGATCGCACACTCTTGGCGCTGGACGAGCGTGTCTCCGACGAGCACGCCACTGTACTACCCGACGTTCTGACCGGCGTCTTCGCCAGCTTCGAGGAGCTGCGTGGCGGGGAATCGGTGGCGGTCACTGGCTGCGGCCCCACCGGCTTAGCGGCTGTCATGTGCGCGCGCCTGCTCGGGGCTGGCCCCATTTTTGCCATCGATCACCACGAAAACCGACTCGCCATCGCCGCCAAGCTGGGGGCAATTCCGATCAACTTCGACCGCCAAGATCCTGTCGACGCGGTGAAATCGCAGACTGGCGGTCGCGGCGCGGACGTTGTCGCTGACGCGGTCGGCAAGATCGGTTCGATCAATCTTGCCTACCCGCTCGTGCGTCCCCGCGGCACGCTGATCATGCTTGGCTACATCGATCCGTCCGAACAGATCAGCATCGGCGCCGCCTCGCTCGCGCACGTTCTGCTCAAGCCTGCCTTGGTACCAGCGATCCGGCGCTATCAGCCGCGCGTGATGCAGTTAATCGCAGACGGCCGCCTCGACCCGACCCCGCTGCTGAGCCACACGATGCCACTGGACCAGGCTCCCCGCGCCTACCAGATGATGGCCGATCGCATCGACGGTGCTATCAAGATTGTGCTTAAGCCCTGACGGGACGAGCGTGACGCGCCGCGAGCGGTGCTATTGCCCTCTAGAAGTATCTTATTCGTGTATCGTCGTGCTGAGTCGGCGTGAAACGAAAATTCAGCGGTTGTCCATCGCGCGTTAATTTAGTACCGAATAGCGCGTCATCGCTCGGAAACGCCGCCCGATTCTTGGTGATTTTGCGTAGGCTCATCCTCGAGCTGTGTCGCAGTGGGGGTGCGGATAGCGTGTATCGCGAGTTAGGGTCGCGTCAACGCAAGCTCAACTGAATCACCCAATTCCGGAGGGCGACGAAATTTGAATTCAAAATCCAGACCCGATGTACTCCGATAAGGCAATACTGAACCGGTAAGACTGATAAGTTGCTCTTCGCGCACCGTGTGATCCCGCTTAATCAAGCGTGCGATCAGCACGTGCCGCGTTAGCGTGCGAAGCGCGAAACTCCGCTGTATTCCCCCCCCTCACCGCCAGCCCGTTCCCTTCGCTCAGTGCCACAGCGTGCTGGATGTGTATGCCAGTGGTGGCTCTTTGCGAAATTAACAGGGGAGTCAATGATGGATCATCGGATGCCCTGACTGCATTCGCCGACAGGGTGAGTGCGATAACAAGAGTAATAATTAACAGACGCACGACAAATTCCACATTGTTGGTGCAATACAGGACAGGAGATTACGAGGTGGAATCCACGGCTAGTTCGCTGAGCCGACGAAGTCCTGCCACGATCAAGGTAATCACAGCCAGAGCGCAGACGATCAATGGTCCGCTTGGGAGATCTGTCGGCACAGACAGCACCAGACCGCTCACGTAGCCGACAACTCCCACGCCGTAACCCACGACATTCCCCTTGATTTTCGCTAGGCCGTGCGCGGCGAGCGCCGGTAAAATCAGGCTCGCGAAAACCAAATAGACGCCAACGAGTTGAACCGAGGCGGTAACGGCAAGTGCAAACAGGGGATAAAAATAGCCACGCTGCCCTTTAGCGATGAAGAGCCATGCAAACAGAATTGCGCTGGATAGCATGCTGATGGGGACTAACCGATCCGAAGTCACCCATAGGATTTGACCGGAAAGTAATTGCGCAAAATGTTCCGCGCCATGCGGATTGTTTGCCAATAAGAGGATCGCCGCGCTGGCCGCTACCACGTACAGACAACCAATCAACGCTTCTTGCAGAGCTGGCCAGTGCCTTTCGGTAATTACCAAGAGCCCGGAAGCGGCGAGCGCAGCCAGACCACCCGCCAGTTGAATTTCCCATCCGTGCAGGTCGGCGCTGACAAATTCCGCGACGACGACGCCAAGGGCCGCAATTTGCGCGATGGTGAGATCGATAAAAATGATTCCGCGTGCTAGTACCTCGCGCCCGAAGATTACATGTGTGATTAATACAATGACGCCGGCAGCGAGCGGTGCGCGAAGTAAGCTCCAGTCGAATTGTGCCAGGGTCACGGTGAAGTTCCGTCCACCAGCTTTGCGAGAATTTCAGTGGTTTTCTCGAATAGTCCGAAGAGATCGTCGGTACCAGGTAAGCCGCCGACAGTCCCAGGTAAAGTCGCCGCCGGAATGCGGGTTCTTTCCGCGAGCCACGCCGAGGGCTGCGGGGTGTCATACGGCGTTCTTAGGATCGCAATCACCGGTTGGTGTTCGATGATCGTTAAAACTTCCGCAAGATGAGCCACATTGGTGGGCACGCCGGGTTTAGGCTCCAGTGTGGCCACTTCACGTAGATCCAACCAGTCTAATAAATAGACCCAGTACTTGTGATGGGTCACGACGGCCTTCCCGCGCAGCGGTGCCAGCGCCTGCTCCCAACGCGCGATAGCAGTCTGCCAGCGCTGCTGAAATTCCTCGTTGCGCGTGAGATAGTCGGTGGCGTGAGGGGGATCGATTTGCGCTAATCGCGCGCTTAGCGCGCTCGCGACGAGCGCGATGTTGTGGGGGTTGGTTTGAATGTGCGGATTACCCGCCGCATGCACATCGCCTTGCGAACGATCGACGGTCGCCGGTACTTCGAGACGCGGCACGACCGAAGAGGTCTCAAAGTACCCTGGTGCATTACTCTGAATTTTGGCGTTTCCCGCCTGCCGCTGCACTTGCGGCAGCCAACCAACTTCCAGATCCGCACCTGAGCAAATCATCAAGTCGGCGTTCCGCGCATGGGCGATCAAACTTGGGCGCGCTTGAATTTGATGGGGATCCTGGAGTGCGGTGGTGGCGCTGTAAACCTCCACCGTCTCGTCAACGAGTTCTTTGGCGAGTGCCGCCCATTCTGGTTCACAAGAAAAAATATGCAGGTTTGCCATCACTTCAGTGGTGCCCGCACCGCACACGATGAGGGTCGCGAACATTGTCTTGAACAGGGTCATGACATTTCCTAAAATTGGTGCGCGCCATGGGCGCCTAGGCTGTAGATATAATTCAGAAGGAGTTGGTGATCGGTCGCGTGACTGGAGTCGTCGTAGCCATACTGCAGGCGCAGCCGGCTGAATTCGCTATTGTCGAACTCTAAGAGAAGTGCCACTCGCGAAGGATCATGATCGAGGGTGTCGAGTACCGTCCCCGCGACGCCGACACCGGTATTGTCGGCGAGCAAGCGATCAAAGCGGGCCCCGATTCGCCAACGCCGCTGAAACTGATAAACAGTTTGCAGGTAGAAACCGTCCTGAGTTCCGTCATAGTCAGTGGCGTTAAATAGTCCTGACTCCCAGCGCCGAAAATACTCGGCCTGCAACTTCAAATTGCGCTCGGCAGGATTGCCATTGGGCGCCCACTTAAAGATGACGTCGGCAATCGCGAGCTCGCTCGTGCCATCAAAGAGGTCCGGAAGTTCGCCTGTGGCGCGCTCACCTACCTCGGCGTGCACATAGGAGCCGCCCACTCGGTAGCTCCAATCGTCACTCAGATCGTCGCCAAGATGTGAAAAGAAGGTATAGGTCCCGACGCCGTGATCGAGTGCGCCATGGGCCGGGAAGGAATCGCCGCGATACGCTTCTGCGCCAAATTCGACGAATTGATCGAGCGGTGCGAGCCATCTTAACTGTGCGCCGTCATCGCCCAGATTGCCGTTCAAAAAAATCTTGTAAGGAAGCGGGCGATCAACAAAGTCGTCGGCATGCGCATGTTGTTCGTTGAGATATCCGATACGCGAAAAGAACCGCCCGCCCTTGAAGGTTAAACCGTACGGCAGCGCAGTGGTTTGCACGTAAGCTTCTTCAAGATTGAGCGCGGTTTCGCCGTCCTCAACGCTCAACGCGGCGGTCATCGCCCCGTAGAACTTATCATCCACGTTGGCGCTTAAGGTCAATTCAGATTCGCCGAGTGATAAACCCCGAACCCCAGGCCCGGCTTCTTCCGGCAGCACAAACCCGGGTGCGGCATATCGATCAGGATCGGTTGAATGTGCTGCGTACGCGCCGATAAGCACTAAACTGACATCAGGGTTCAACGCATTCGACATTCGCTGAGGGATATTTATTGAGGGGGTCGGCAGCTCGCTCGGGAGGGCTGACGCGGAGGGCGGCGCTGCGTGTGATGCGAGGGTGCTCTCTGCTTGCGCTAGGCGCGCTTCGAGCTGTGCGATCTGATTCGCATAGGTGCTTTTAAGCAGAAGCAGCTCGCCGCGTAGGGCCGAAATGTCAGCGCTTGTCTGGTCTTTGTGGGCTGCGGTCGCTGCACTTTGTGCTGACCACAGGATTAAGGGTAACGCGATGGTTACCCACGACAAATTTCGCATGGTTGCTCTCCGCGAAAAGAAATACGCGCGCGGCTGCGCTGCACTGCGCGTGCAACACGGACACATCGATCAATTCAAGGTTTAAACGCGGGAAGAGCTAGGAGGTGCGCGCGCGCAATAGACGCGGCAGAGAAACGGGACGGGGCTGACGTAAAAGCAGATAGACCAGTTTTCACTAGTCGGCGCGAGCAGACTGAGTACCATTGGCGCGACGCCGTGCCCGCTCGCGTGCAACAGATCACAGGTAACACAATGCTCGCCCGCTTGATGCAGTTTTAAATCATATTCATGCGGCGCCAGGATTAGGTTTAGACCCAGCACCGCCACCAGCATAAAACCAATCAGCCCGCGCTCCCGTGAGCGTGACGCACGATTCGGATCTCGAGTGCGGAAAAGAAGCTTCATGAATAAAGTTGGGTCAGTTGAATTCCTGGGTACTCGCTGCAGGCTAACATGCGATCGTTCTTGGAGCCAGAGCGCGGAGTGCGACAAATAGTCGCAGGCCTACGCGGTAAGTTTGAAGAGAGAATTCAGGCGATGATCAAGGTCTTTTCACGACTGCTGCGTGCGCTGTGCTCATCGTGACCGGCGGACTCGACGTCTCCTCAGAATCCGGGCAGCCATCGGTGTGCGCGATTTTTAATTGCTGGGCGATGTGGCGCGCCGCCAAAGTGTCGCGTCTCTATCCCACAGAATCGATCGCGCACATCGCAGTTGATGTGTGCATTCTCGCTTGCTTGATCGCAAAAATCGGTGGCGCGATGAACCTGTTTGGTTCGTTGTTCCTGCTCCCGATCGTGTTAGTAACGGTGGCGCTGCCACCGCTGTGGGTTGGTGTCTATGCGTTGTCCAGTTTTTTGGGCCAGTTGCTGCGCACATCCACAGTGTGCTCGGCAACCCCTTCCCCGCGAAGTGGTGTCTCCAGACAGATGGACCCACAAACTTCGGAAAGCGGGTCGCTGAGGGCGGCGCGCTCCAACCCGTGACGGAGGCTTTCAGGAGGGTTCCTCTGGCCCGAAAAGACCCTCGGTCGAAGCGCCCGCTCGATCCTTTTGCATAGCCAAATGAAAGGCTCTGCCTGTCAGCACGATAATGCACTTGGCGCAAACTTCTGCCAAGAATGCGAGACCAAGCTCGGCCGTACCTGTTCGGACTGAAAGACCGCAGACGGAAGTGATCGCGACTCGGGGCACAACCAGCACCGCGTGCCGATTATGGGTGGGATTCGGTATCCGACTGCGCCCGTTGCGCGCGTATTAATCTCCGTCCGATCATAGGCGTGGTGTCTCCCATGAAGGAGACCTTGGCAAGCGACTCCATGCGCTGGCCATGGTCTGGCACCCGTTTCATCTGCTCAAGCAGCAGCGCCTTGTCCTGATTGAACGCGAAAGTCAGCGCATCCGATGTGATCTTCGTAAAATCTGCCCGACGTGCCTCCGACGACTGGAGATTATTCGCCGTGTAGAAGAAATAGTGCGTCGATAAATCGCTCTCGGGTGTGACGGCATGCAGGCTCGCGATCTGAATCGCTTCTGCGTCACGCTCACCCACTGCCTTCGTGCGGTGATTGAAGAGAAAGTAGCCGGGTGTTGCATATAGGAGGGCCAGATCCCAATCGACATTTTCCGTCCAGCTATCACGTTCTCGTTGATAAGCGAGCATCTGATGCAGGATCGGACCTCCCTGGATATTTTCCGCGTGGAAATCAAATCGGATGTTCCTGGTGCCAATTTCTTTTTTGACATACCGCGTCGGTGACTCGTCCTCCTTGGACATGCGGTACATTTGAGGAATCACGGTCGTCCCGAGCGTTTCCGGGTGTACGAATTCAACGTGTGAAACGTCGTGCAGGTTGTCGTTGATCAGCTCGTAGTAAACCGGCATTGACAGAAATCTGTCGTGCCGGCCCTGCCAGGTCGCATTATCCGGATCTGCGTATGAAAACCATTCCGGAATCGAGTTTCCTTGATCGCTGCGGGCCGGCTCTCCCATCCAGATCCACACGTAATTGTGACGCTCGATGATCGGGAACCCAGTAAGGCCGATGCTCATGCCATGCGTTCCAGTTTGGCCTGGAACCTCCAGACAGCGTCCCGTCGAATCGTAGAGTGATCCGTGATAGGGACAACGGATTGATTCGCCTTCGATGCGTCCCGCGGAAAGTGGCGCATATCGATGGGGGCATACATCACTGAATGCGACAACCCGCCCGGATTGCGTGCGATACAACACAATCTTCTCGTTGAGCACCGTTCGGGCGAGCAGTTTGCCAGGCTGAATCTCCGCCGGTTCCGCGACTACGTACCAGGTGTCTCGAATAAACATAGCCACTTGCTCTCGTTCTTTCGCCCGATCACTCGCAACGATTGACCATGGTCAACATGCCATCCTGCGCGATATTCACGGCAGCCATGGCCTTTCCATCCCAACGGTTACCGATTTCTGCGATGCCATCCTTATCACCTTGCAGCGTCTGTTTCACAACCTTCTCGGCAAAAAAGTTCACTGCGCAAGGGCAAAATTCAGCGCCCCACGCCATTGGTGATCTTGGTCGCGTGCATATTCCCAATCTGCCCACGACGTGTAGCTATTAATGTCGATTCCTAAACATCTGTCCCGTGGATAACTTTAGTCCTTTGAGATCGCCACTTCCATATTCACGATGACCGGTCGTTAAGGTTATCCACAACATCAATTTCGCCGCGACGACAACAGGCTTCGCGCTGCGCGGGCGAGGTAATCGGCGAGGTCACCTACTCCGGACTTATTGCGACCCTGGTCAGCCTCGCGCCCTTCAACCGTGACAGTGGCACCCTCCGCGGCAGGCGTCATATCCGCGGCGGACGCACGAGCATCAGAACCGTGCTCTTCATGGCAATGTTGAACGCGGTTCAGCACAACCCCATCATCAAAGCGACCTATCAGCGAATGCTCGCCGCCGGAAAGCTCAAGAAAGTCGCGCTCGTGGCCTGCATGCGAAAGATGATCACCATGCTAAATGCCATGCTCCGAGACCACACCCCATGGAGACACAATTATGCAAATTAGGTTGACAGGGCTGTTGGCGCCGATCTCAAATTGAGCCATGGTGCCGACGCCACACTGAGCCAGTAGTGGAGAGCAAATCTCTAGCGGAGTCGCGGCTTCTGAGCCCGCTACGCTGGCTCAATGGGAGATCGGCCGACACCACGGAAATGGCTCAATTCTGTGTCGGCGGCAACAGTTGCAGAGCATGGAATGAATTCTAGTGTTGATTATCTCGCGCTCACGCGCGAGATAATCAGGGACCTCATAGGTGTTAGCCGTCAGTTTCATAACGACCTGAGCAGCGCTTCAGACAACGAGTGAGGACCGACCCAAAACCATACAAGCGCGTCGTCTTTCAGTATTCCGACCGCCCGCCAATCAAGATCAACTCGCGCAGAATAGATCGGCAGGCGCTGGTGGATTTTTTTTAAATCGAAGCGAAGGATGCGCCGGATTCTCCTTCCACATACGATATGCATTCCTGATTCGAGCCTTGCGCTCAGGGGATGCGGACGCAAACAACAACCGAAATTTCTCGGTCGTTACTGACTTCATAGGTCATCGAGCGGTTTTGCTTTTCCAGCATCGAACTCGGCGAGCGCCTCAGACGCAAGCGACTCGAGGACGCTTTGCGACTTCGCAAACGACTTCGACCACCGATGTTCCGAGGCGATTTCCTCTAGCAAGATGGCCGCGAGAGCGTCTTGCTCGGCGGGCGGCAATTTGGTGGCTACAGCAACTGCGGACGTAAGTGCTTGGGTCATGTTGTCTGCCTCCGATGCGCTAGGAGCGATTGTAACGCGAACGGCGCGTTTCTCGTTAAGGGGCAGGCACTTTGCGTATTCTGACGGCTAACGCGCCGATGAGCCGCGCGGGCCATCGAACCAAAACCTAGATACCAGATTGAGCCCAAAAGAAAAGCGGCAAAAGGTCAGCGGCTAGTGCCAACCACTCGAGACTTACCTGCCGTTTTGTGCCTGAAATGTGTCAAAACCGCCAGTAAGGCGCGACGAATCGGGATAGCAAAAGGAAAATCCTTAATCGATAGTGTGATCACGTGCGGCCAGTCAAATTTTATAGGCGCGGAGATATTCTTGGTGCAGGACGTCCCAATTAGGGGACCAAATTGAACCGCTCGCGCAACGATGCTTTTTTGTGCTCGAGCTTTTTCTGAGACTCTACGGCGCGCTTGGATTGATCATCAAGAACGTCGTTAAGGCCCACTCACAAAGGATTCAGGCAGATTGAAGCAAGTCAGAATGACAGCGCTACCGAGCGCCCGAT
>JANOVQ010000558.1:0-3770 GCA_031417495.1 Pseudomonadota bacterium
GCGCGAACTTGATCGCTTCTGTGCAGCGATGATCCAGATCCGTAGCGAGATCTCAGCCATCGAGCTTGGGCTTGCCGAGCGGGAGAATAATCTTCTGAAGCACGCCCCCCATACCCACCGCCTGCTGATCGCGGAGAATTGGGACCGGCCTTATCCAAAAGCGCAGGCGTTCTTTCCGCTGCCAGACCAGCACGAGGACAAGTACTGGCCACCCGTGGCCCGTATCGACAATGCACACGGTGATAAGCACCTCGTGTGCAGTTGCCCACCGCTCGAGACTTACGCCATCCCATGAGCGAGCCGAACGCCGTGATTCGCGCGGAGTTCGCCCGGATGAAGCTAGCGCCAGATGAAGCGGCGGTTGCGGCGCTGCTGGCGGCAGTGCGCACGCCGGTGGCCGCGCGCCTGCGCATCGCGGCGGACGCTACCGCGATCATCGAATACTGCCGGCGCGAACCACAGGCGCATGGAATCCTGGAGGCCTTTCTCCAGGAGTTTGATCTGACCAGCAGCGAGGGCGTGGCGTTGCTGTGTTTGGCGGAAAGCCTGCTCCGCGTGCCGGATGCGGCGACTGCAGATCGTTTGATTGCGGAGCGGATCCTGTCCGGCAATTGGACCGAGCATAGCGGGCATTCGTCGTCCTTGTTCGTGAATGCATCGACCTGGGCGCTGATGCTGAGCGGCGACCTCTTGCGGTTGGAAAGCGGCCTGCTGAGCGATCCGAGCACGTGGTTTAAGGCGTTGGTTGGGCGCCTGGGTGAGCCAGTCATTCGACGCGCGGTCAAAGCAGCACTCGCGATCCTCGGCGCGCAGTTCGTGCTCGGCGGTGATATCGAGGCTGCGTTGCGCCGCGCCGACGACCTCCCGCATTCCTTCGACATGCTGGGTGAGGCGGCACGGTCAGACGCACAGGCGGCGCAGTATGCCGCCGCCTATCGAACGGCGATTGCAGTCATCGCGCCGAGTGCGGCACTGCATGCGATCTCGATCAAGCTGTCCGCCCTCGATCCACGTTTCGAGGAGACGCAAACACCGCGGGTCCTGGCGCGCTTATACCCGACGCTGTTATCCCTGGTCACCGCCGCCAAGACTGCCGGAGTCGCATGTACGATCGACGCCGAGGAAGCAGACCGCTTGGAATTGACGCTCGATCTCTTCACGCGGTTGAGCGACGAACCTGCTTTGGCCAAATGGAGCGGACTTGGCCTTGCGGTGCAGGCTTATCAAAAGCGCGCGCCGGCGGTGATCGACTGGGTGCTTGACTGCGCGCGACGGCGCGCCGCGCCCTTGCAAATACGCCTCGTCAAGGGCGCTTATTGGGACACCGAAATCAAACTAGCTCAGCAGAACGGGCTTGCTGAGTATCCGGTCTACACCCAAAAAGCGGCGACCGATCTGGCGTATTTGGTCTGCGCGGAGCGGCTACTTGCCGCCGGGCCGCTGGTGTTCCCTCAATTCGCAACCCATAACGCCTACACGATCGCGACGGTTCTGGCGTTAGCGGCGCCCACGGCACGTTTTGAATTTCAACGGCTGCACGGCATGGGCGAAGCGGTCTACGCGGCGGCCAGTGAGATCGGCGGGCGTGCGCTGCCGCTGCGGGTTTATGGCCCGGTTGGGAGCCACCGCGCATTGTTGCCCTATCTGCTGCGGCGTCTCCTTGAAAACGGGGTGAATTCATCGTTCGTGAAGCGCTTTCTAGCGCCTGCCAATCCGGTCTCGACATTGGTCGCTGATCCCGTCACTGAGATGTCTACGGCAAGACCCAAGCGCCATCCCGCGCTCCCGCTGCCGCGCGATTTATTCGCTCCGACGCGCGCCAATTCCCCGGCAATCGATTGGGCAGATCGACGGGTTCGTGCGCAACTGCTCGCGACTGCCACGCCGGTGTGGCAAGGCGGCCCTATCGTCAATGGCGAAGTCGCGCGGGGCGGTGAATGCGTCGAGATCCGCAACCCGGCCGATCACAGCCAACTGCTCGCGCGCGTGCCGCAGGCGAACGCCGTGGACATCACCACCGCTTACCAGCACGCAGCCTGTGCGCAAGCGAGTTGGGATGTGCTAGGCGGCGCCGCGCGCGCAGCGATTTTGCGACGGGCGGGGGACCTGATCGGCGATGCGCGCGCCGAGTTGGTTCAGTGCATTGTTCACGAAGGGGGCAAGACTTTCCGCGATGCGCTTGATGAGGTGCGGGAAGCGGCTGATTATTGTTTTTATTACGCGGCGGAGGCGCTGCGTCTTTTCAACGCGCCACAGGCACTGCCTGCCGTGGTGGGCGAAAGCAACCTGCTCAGCCTGCATGGGCGGGGGGTTTTCGCCTGTCTCTCACCGTGGAATTTCCCGCTCGCGATATTTATAGGCCAGGTGGCGGCGGCCTTGGCGGCCGGTAACACGGTGCTCGCCAAGCCCGCGCCGCAGACCCCGCTGACGGCCTTCCTCGCCACCCGCCTACTGCACGCGAGTGGGGTGCCGCCAGCCGTGCTCCATCTCCTGACCGGCGACGCCGCAGTCGGCGTCGCGCTCGTCGCTCTGCCAGGACTCGCTGGCGTCGCGTTCACCGGTTCGTGGCGTGTCGCGCGTGACATCAACCAACGACTGGCAGCCAAAGCGGGTGCCATTTGTCCGTTGATCGCAGAAACCAGTGGCCAGAACGCGATGCTTGTCGATTCGACGGCGTTACTCGAGGCCGTGGTCGATGATGTACTGCAGTCAGGCTTCTATTCGGCTGGACAACGCTGTTCGTCATTGCGCGTGTTGCTGGTCCAACAAGAAGTCGCGGCGCCTTTGCGCGAACTTTTAGGGGGTGCGATGGCGACCTTAGTGCTGGGTGATCCCGCGCGCATGGAGACCGATATCGGTCCGTTGATCGATGCGGCGGCGCAAGCCCGCCTCCGGACGCATTACGCGGGGCTGGAGCAACATGCCCGCATCCTTTTCGCGGGCGCGGAATTACCGGCGCACTCGCGCGGTTGGTATTTTCCGCCGGTCTTGGCCGAGGTTAATACGTGGTCCTTGCTCGAGGCAGAGGTTTTCGGGCCGATCGTCCATCTTAAAACCTACGCGTCGGAAGCGCTGCACAGCGAACTCGACGCCTTACGTGAACTCGGTTTCGGCTTAACGCTCGGGGTGCACAGCCGGATTGAAGGCTTTGCCGCTGAGGCTGCGCGACGTGCTGGTTGCGGAAATGTGTACGTGAACCGCAAGATGGTTGGTGCGGTGGTCGGGTCTCAGCCGTTCGGCGGAAGAGGGCTTTCTGGGACTGGTCCGAAAGCCGGCGGGCCGCATTATCTGGCGCGCTTTGCGACTGAACGCACGGTGACCACTAACACGAGCGTGAGCGGTGGCACCGCCGCCCTGTTTACGGCGACCGCCTGCGCGGCAACTGCGGTTTGATTCCCATCCAGCGCTTTAAATATTTTGCGACTAGACTCAGCTTGAGGATCACGAATAACGTCGATCCCACTAACTACACTGGAGGGGCATTATGGCTAAAAGTAAACCCGTCGCCGCGGCGATCTATCGCGTCACTGACGTCATCGGTACCAGCACACTATCGTGGGAAGACGCCGCCAGGAATGCGGTCGAGACTGCGGCTAAATCACTGCGCGACTTGCGGGTGGCGGAAATCGAGAAACTCGATCTCAAAGTCGAGGGCGGCAAGGTGGTCGCCTATCGCGCCCGCGTCTCGCTGTCTTTCAAGTACGAGGCTTAGC
Source organism: Pseudomonadota bacterium (assembly GCA_031417495.1). Taxonomy (GTDB): domain Bacteria; phylum Pseudomonadota; class Gammaproteobacteria; genus CAIKBL01. The sequence continues at coordinate 3,714 of JANOVQ010000558.1, forward strand.
GCCGTCGTCATCTAAACCCGGCTTGTCCCCGGAAGCCGCACCCCGGTGATCCGGGGC
>JANOVQ010000559.1:0-6365 GCA_031417495.1 Pseudomonadota bacterium
GGAACTCAAAGGTGCCGACGCCGCGGTCAGTGGTGTTGCGGGTGACTGGATCAAGTCCAGCTAATTCGACTGTGGCGGCGAAGTCAGCGCTCCCTTGATAATCGCTGAAGCCGACCACAAAGTAATTTTCGCGCGACCACAAGGGCGCAGTGAACACGGCCTGTGCATCGGCGCCATAGGCTTCCTGCGCACGGGAACTGCGATTATTGATCGCGGTGTCCTGCAATGTCCCGCTGCCGGAAAGTTGGGAAGTCAGGTCATCCAGATTAAAAGCTTGCGGAGCTCCCGCCGCGACATTTAACGCGGCCTCAAGGGCTGCGGGATTATCCGCGCCGAAGACGTTGTCTTGACACACGTCTCCCACTTCCAGGCCCAGTCCCTGCAGCCCGACCTCATCGAGCGAATCGAGCAGAAAATTGCCGCTATTGAGGGCACAGGCGGTGAAGTTAGACGCATCGCCGTTAAACGAAGAGGTCTTGATACTGCGATAAAACGCTGTGCCCGCGAACGTCAGCTGGTCGGTAAGCTCATGAGAAGCATCGATAGTTACTGCGTGTAATTCGTTTTGGGTGATATCTGGTGCGGTGAAGACTTGCGCGCGATCGAGCGCGAGGAGGCCCACCGGCGCAGGACCGTTCCCGGTCAGATCTGTATCGGCATATTGAAAGCTCAAATTTGCTTTGCTGCGTTCTGCCCGCCAGCTCACGGCGGCGTAAAAATTGAGTGCATCTGACGCCGACAAATCCCGCCAGCCATCCTCGTCGAAGGTGCTCACATTCGCATAGTAGCCGAAGGTGTGGTTGTTACCGCCGCTTTCCAGACTGGTGGTCACCCGTCCCCAGCTGCCACCCGCCACTTCACCCGCATGGCCCACGTAGTTAAAACCGTCCTTCATTTTCACGGACAGTGCGCCGCCCAGCGTGTTGAGCCCGAATAAAGGATCAGCGCCCCCCACCAAGGTGACGCTTTGGATGGCCGATTCCGGGAGCAGATCCCAGTTGACCGCGTCGCCGAATGGCTCGTTGATCCGCACCCCGTTCTGAAACACCGAAATACCCATGGGAAGGCCCAACAGCGGCGAGGCCGAGAAGCCGCGATACTGAACATCGGGTTGCAGGGGATTATTTTGCGCCGCGTTGATCGACACGCTGCCGAGGGTGCTGTTGAGATAGTCGGTGAGATCCAGGCTTTGGGCGCGTTCTAAAGCGTCGCTGTCGGCCGCTTGCGTGACGAAGGGCAGGCGATCTCGGGCGATACCAGGCCCTGCGCCCCCCGGAGTGGGCGCAACCACCACGACCTCCTCATCGAACCCGGCACCTTCGGCCTCCACTGGGGAGCTGTGCTGGTTTAAAACGCCCGCCACACCGCAGAGAAAAATCACTCGATTGCGCAAAGTGCGCTTTAGTCCAAGCATGCAGGGGTCTCCACGATTCCGAAAATAGGCTGCTGAATTCTCCGCAACTGCCGGCAGCCACGCGCTTTCAGAACGCGCAAATCATAAAAACGAAGGGCGGAGTTTGCTAGGGAAGATCAACCTGTTTGCGCGTGGATAGTTCCGCGATGTTAAGGAATCCATCCCACTGGTGCGGCGTGCCTTAGGCGCTGACGAAGCCATTCCGAATCGCGATGCGCGCCATTTCCGCGACGGTATTAACGTCCAACTTGGCTTTGATTTGCGTCGCGTAATTCGCGACCGTCTTACTGCTGAGCGACAGTCGCTTCGCAATGTCCGCAACCGTGCCGCCTTCGGCGAGTAGACAGAATATTTCGAACTCACGGGTAGACAGCCCCGCAATCGGGGAGTTCGGTCCGCGCGTCTTCTGGAAGGCGAGGCGCTGTGCGATATCGGGATCAAGATAGATATTGCCGGTCGCCACCGCTTTCACGGCATCAACCAACACATTCGGCGCACTGCTCTTGCCAATGTAACCACGCGCGCCGGCTTGCAGCGCCTGCTCCACGAAAATCGTGTCCTCATGCATGCTGAACGCCAAAATGCGTGCATCATGTTTGCGCTGAATGATCCGACGGATCGCTTCCAGCCCACCAATGCCAGGCAGACTGAGATCCATGATTACGACATCCGGCGCGATCTCGGTGAACAATTTCACGGCGGTTTCGCCGTTGTCGGCTTCATCGACAATCTGCAGCATCGGCGAGTCTTCAAGCAAGGTGCGGTAACCGGCGCGCACCACCGCATGATCATCCACCAGCAGAATTCGAATCTTGTTCATGCATTGCTCGCAAGATATTCGTTAAGGGGAATATTGATCGTGAATTGTGTGCCGCTCCCCGGCTGGGTCGCAAGCGTTAACTTTCCACCTAAGGCCTTCACCCGCTCAGAAATGCCGACCAACCCTAAGCCACGCGTCTTGGTCGTGGCCTCAAAGCCCACGCCGTCATCCTTGATGAGCAAGCTGAGTTCGCCGTCGTTCGCGAGTTTTGTCGCATGATAATCGACCATGACGCTGGCATTGGCGGCGCTCGCGTGTTTGGCAATATTGGTCAAGGCTTCCTGCACAATGCGAAAGAGATTGATGCTCTGAGCGGCGGACAGCGGCGGCACCTTGCCATTGACCGCAAAGCCGCAGAAGACGTTCTCGTGATGGCTGTTCCAGGTATCGATCATGTCGGCAAGCGCGCTCACCAAGCCGAGTTCATCCAGCGCCGTCGGCCGCAGCTGCGACATCATCTGGCGAACGCGCTCGTAGACTCTGGTCGAAACTTCGGCAATCGTGTCAGCGCTCTGCGTAATCCGCGGATCGTGGGCCAGCGCACGCCGCGAGATCGAGACCGCGAGCGCTTTAATCGCACTGATCGACTGGCCCATTTCATCGTGCAGCTCATGCGCGAGACGGCGCCGCTCCTCTTCGCGAATCACGAGTGCGCGGCGCGCAAGCTCAGCGACTTCCGCCGCATCGCGCTCCTGCCCGAGCGCCATCTTGTTAAAGCCCTCGGCAATCGCATCCAACTCAGGAATGCCGAACTGCGTCAGGCGCGTGGCATAGCGCCCCGCTTCGACCTGACCGAGCGCTAACCTGATCTCGTTTAACGGCCACAGCACCAAGCGTCCCCACCGCGCAAACAAAAACACCAAGGCCAGCGCCAAGCTTAATAGGGTGATCAAAGTGCGGCTGGTTTCACGCCAGGATTCGTCGAGTTCATCCGCCGGATCGGCGCGGACCTCAAGCCACAACGACGTCTGCGGAAGCGGAATTCGTCGGCGCAATTGGATTGGATCCGGTTCGACCAAGCCGACAAACCACCTCGGCGCACGTGGTTTGCGGCCTGCGCGCGGGGGCTGCGGCAACTGTTCATCAATCAATTGAATATCGAGGTGTCGCGCCTTTATCGATTTGATCAGCTGCGTAAAGGTCGCTGCAGCGTCCGCGGGTATGGCCTGCGTGGCCATCGCCTCCAACAACGTTCCCGTGAGATCCACCGATGAACGCAACTCATCGGCAACCGCTTGCCGCGCCTGATTCACCACCGACCACGTCGCGCCCGCGAGTGTGACGACTACAATCATGCCGAGGAGCAGGTTCAGACGCAGGCGGAGGCTCATCGCCTGGTGCCAGCAGCTACCGCGCATGTGCAACGGAATGTGACTAGATCGTAAATCTTCATTAAGTCCCCGCTCACGTCGCCGATATTAAACTCCGGCTCCACCAACAATTCTTGTATCGCGCCCCTTGGAGGGCGCCCCAAAGATAGCGCGCTGTGCGCCGTCCGAGCGACCCATGTCCGACCGCAGGTCTGCCGATTCGACCACCCTTGCGCCAACCACCGACGCCGCGCTGGTCGATCTGCTCGAACGACGGCTCCAGCAGAAGGCGTTGCGCGAGTCGCTGTCCGTCGCTCCTGCGCTCATCCAGCCCGAATTCCTGAACCAAGTCAGCGAATTGGAACGCCGCCTGGACACGCTCGTCGAGGCCACCCAAAAGACTCAGGAGCTGCTGTCGCTTGATCTTATGCTAACTCGTCTGGTGGCCTTGATCAGCGAAGCCTTCAACGCTGATCGCAGCACCTTGTTCCTGTATGACGCGGAGAATAATCAACTCTTCTCGCGTATCGCACAGGGTCAACTGTTCGAAGAACTCCGCTTCGACGCCCGCCTCGGCATTGCCGGCACCGTCTTTCAGAGTGGTGAGCCGGCGGTGATCGACGACGCCTATAACGATTCGAGATTTAACCGGAGCGTGGATAAGCTAACCGGTTATCAGACGCGCACCATTCTGTGCGTGCCGGTATGCACCCGTCGCGGCGACATCATCGGGGTGACCGAAGTCCTGAACAAGGACGAAGGGTATTTCACGGTGATGGACGTGATTTTTCTGCGCGCTTTCACCACCCATATGGCGACTGCCATCGAGAACGCCCAACTCAACGAACGCGCCCGCGCTGCCTCGCTGGAAGAAGCCAGGTTAATGGAGGTCACGCGCGCGATTTCCTCCGAACTCGACATCGATAAGCTGCTGCGCAAGATCATGGGCATCGCCACCGAGCTCCTGGATGCTGAGCGCAGCACCCTGTTTGTGCACGACCCTGTACGCGATGAATTATGGTCGCGGGTTGCCGAAGGCTTGGCAGCACGCGAAATTCGCATCGCGTCGAATATGGGGATTGCGGGTGACGTGTTCACCAATCGCCGAGTAGTGAATATTCCGGATGCCTACAGCGATCCCCGCTTTAATCCCGAAATAGATCGCAAGACCGGCTTTCGTACCCGCTCGATTCTAGGTGTCCCGGTGATCAACAAACACGGCGTGCCGATTGGCGTCGTGCAAGTTTTGAATCGCCAGGGCGGCCCGTTCTCCAGCCGTGATCAACGCCGACTCGAGATGCTTGCCGCGCAGAGCGCGATCGCTTTGGAGAATGCGCAACTGTTCAGCGACGTCGTGCATGAACGGAACTACACCGAGAACGTGCTGCGGCGACTGACGGATGGCGTGGTGACCGTCGATTGCGCACTCAATGTGGTCAAAATTAACGATGTCGCAGCGCGCCTGTTAGGCGTGCGCCCGGAGCGAATTTTGGGCGGTACTGTGCAGCGGCTGTTCCGCAACGGCAACAGCTGGGTTCGTCGCTCGCTGCGTAGGGTGATGCGCGCGCGGGATGCCGACATCACGGTCGATGTGTCGCTCAAATCGAGCGACGGTTCGACCACCGCAGTGAATTTGAATGTCAGCCCATTGCTCGACCCGCATGAGGAGCTGCAGGGCTACGCGTTGGTGTTCGAAGATATCACCAACGAAAAGCGAGTAAGGAGCGCGATGGCGCGCTATATGACGCGCGAAGTGGCCGAGCAGGTGCTTGCCCAACACGACGCGGTGCTGGGTGGACGCGCCCAACTCGCGACCGTGCTGTTCGCCGATATCGCTAATTTCACGACCTTGACAGAGGAACTCGGGGCCACCGACACAGTGGCCTTACTCAACGAGTATTTCACCGATATGGTCGAGGTAATCTTCAAACACGGTGGAATTCTGGATAAATATATCGGGGACGCCATCATGGCCGTGTTCGGGGCACCGTTCGTGTCGCCGCGCGACGCCGATAACGCAGTATGTGCCGCAATTGACATGCAGCGCGCCTTGGCCACATTCAATGCACGACGCCACGCGCGTGGCCTGCCGCCGCTCGAGATTCGCATTGGGCTCAATACCGATCAAATCGTCGCCGGCAACATCGGCTCCACGCGGCGCATGGACTACACCGTCATTGGCGACGGCGTAAATCTCGCCTCGCGCCTGGAATCGGCCAATCGCTATTACGGCACACGGATTCTGGTCAGCGGATCGACCGTCGAACATCTCACCGCGTCCTATCGCCTGCGTGAAATCGACTGGCTCAAAGTCAAAGGCAAAACCGCCCCTGTGCCCGTCCACGAACTGCTCGGCGATGATCGCCTGACGTTAACCCCGGCGACGGAAACCATGCTCAATGAACACGCGCGCGCCTTGGCGCATTATCGCGCCCGGCAATGGTCGTCCGCGCTGAGCTGTCTGGATCGCGCACTGCAGTTGGTGCCCGACGATCAGCCCTGCCAGGTGCTGCGCTCAAGGGTCTTAAATTTTCGCGACACCCCGCCACCACCGGACTGGAATGGAATATGGACGTTAACTGATAAATAGCGGGGCAGCGCGCCTAAATAGCGGAGCGGAAATACCGGCCACCGTGCTGGGCGCCACAGGAAGAGGAGACTGGCCTACGCTACCACTGCGCAATTCATCCCTGAATTGCTCCGTTACCGCCCGCGCTGCGCTGTCTGCCATCCATGGCTCGCTTGCGCAGGAGGCACGCTGCGGCCAGTCTCCTCTTCCTGCGGCTTTTGGCGTGGCCGGTATTTCCGCTCCGCTATTTAG